>JAMOMT010000038.1 GCA_027066965.1 Archaeoglobaceae archaeon | reverse complement strand
ACTCCATCCCCATTCAACCTCCTCACGTTTTTATTTTCTAAATTTTTTCAACCTTCCCCTTAATGTTGAGGACCGTGAAAATTAAAATTAACCGAAGAGAGCTCCAAGCCCCTCTATCGCTTCTTCCTCGCTTTCCTCCTCTTCCTCTTCTTCCTTCTCCTCTTCCTCTTTCGTCTCCTCTGCAGCCTCTTTCTTCGTCTCTGTCGTGGTAGGCACAGAGCTCAGCATGGTCTTTAGCTCCTCGTCCAGAGCGTCCTCGCTCAGGTGTGATGCGAGAGCGAGCATGTTCGTGTGAGCCTTCGCTATTATGTCCTCCATGACATCCTTTTCGAATATGACGGCGTTTATGGCGAGGTTTCTCGCATCCATCACAGCCTTTGCTATGAGTATTTCCGCCGTTTCTGGCGTCACGTAAGCAGCGTTGACTGCAAGGTTGAGAGCGTTTCTGTAAGCGTTTGCGAAGTCTTCAGCAACCTTTGCCGTGTCTATCGCGAGCATGTCGGGCGTGAAGATTATGCCGTTCTCGTAAACCATCCTGACATCAAGCCCCACCTTTACGGGCTTAATCTCAAGCAGCTCGAGTGCTTTTGCCACCTCTGGTCTCACGACTTCTCCGGCTTTGACTACGGTAACTGTCTCCTTTATTACTATCTTACCCTTCTCTATTGCAGCTGGAATTCCTCCAGCCTGCAGGTCACCTATTACCGGGCCGGGCGGGAAGGAAGTTGGCCCCTTCTCCACGACCACATCAACTGGCGAAACTTGTCCCGGCTTTAGCGGTGACGGTACTTTTGTCTCTTCAAGCTTCTTGTAGAGCTTGAACGGGTTGAGGTTCGTAGCGACAACAGCGACTTGGTCTCCTAGGAAGTCGAGCACTCTCTCGTAGTCACCTCCAAGAGCTTTTACTGCCTTCTCTATTAGAGTATTCTTCGTCACCTTTATGACCGCGAATTCCCTGAAGTCCCTCCTTATCTTTTGCATCTGACCAGAGGGGACCCCTCTGAAAGTGGCGAGAGCGAAAACTGGGTAGGTCGTGAACAGTCTCTTGATTTCTTCAACGGCCTGAACCTTCCAGGGCTTTGGACTGCCCCTTACTGCTGCCATTCCGCTCACCTCACACAACCCTGACTGCAGGTCCCATCGTCGTTTTTACGTATATCGACTTGACGTTCTGCTGTGGATTTTCGTACTTGTTCTCTACGACCTTGAGTATTTCGAGTGCGTTGTCCGCTATCTTTTCCGGCTCCATTTCTCTACTTCCTATCGGAGCGTGGAAAGTCACTCTGTCTCTTGTTCTTATCTTTACCGACTTTCTGAGTCTCTCTATATGGGGTGTGGGATCTGAAGCGGGAGGTATTGGCATAGGTATCTTACCCCTCGGACCGAGTATCTGACCGAGCTTTTTACCTATTTCGGGCATGAGGGGGGCCTCGGCTATGAAGAAGTCGTACTCCTTCGCTATCTTCTTCGCTTTTCTCTTGTTCTTTGCGAGCTCGTCTATATCCTCTGGGGATATGACGAAGGCTCCTGCTTCTTTGGCCTTTAAAGCTGTATCACCTCTCGCAAAAACTGCCACCTTCCTAGGCTTGCCTATTCCGTGAGGCAATGCTACGACTGCGTCTATCCTGTTCTCGGGCTTTTTCATGTCAACGTTCTTCAGGTTTACTGCCATCTCCACAGTTTCCACGAAGTTTCTCGGTTTTGCCTCTTCTATGGCCTTTTTTACGGCTTCTACAAACTTCTCCTTTTCGACTAGCATTTTATCCCTCCGTAGTCCACGGCGTTACGCCTCCTACGGCTTCACGACCTTTTACAGCTCCAATTCATTAAGCTGTCGTTAGTGAAAACTTTCAGCCCGTAGTGTTTTGAGTATTTTAAGTTAACGGTGCCACTGGTACACTTTAAACGGGTATCAGCATTCGGCAAAGCATACTCAACCCGGCAGATATCTGATAAAGTATTTATGTAGAGCTGGTGAAATAAAATCGATGGAGGAGGAAGAGCTCGAAATACTGAAGAGCATACGGGATGCAATCCTCAGAATTGAGGAAAGACTTGAAAAAATTGAAAACAGCATTCAGAAGACGAACGGGATGAAGGAGATATCTGACCCTTTCGAACTTCTTGAACTACCCGACAACCTGAGGGTTACGGCTATGGCGATGCTTAGAATTGGGGAGGGAACAGCTGAAGATGTCTCCAAGATAACCGGTAGGAGCAGGCCCATAGAGAGCCACTACCTTAGCTCTCTCGTGAGGCTTGGATTTCTCAAGAAGAAGAGAGTTGGGAGAAAGGTCATATACTATAGGTGATTTTACTGCACGTTTTCGGTTTTTGCAGACTTCTGCTTTTCGTTTTACAGCTCCTGTTTCTGGTTACGTTAGTCGGACGAAAATCAAACGAAAAAGCTTCATAACTTTCTGAAATCTCGTTCTTCATGGTCAGCGTTTCAAGCCTGATTTCTGAGGTCGGTGCAGTCGAGGTTAAAGAGGAGCTAAAACACGACGAGGTCGTCAGGTTTCTCAGGGAAAGGGGTTATGATAAAACTCCCGTCGTTCTAAACGTCGAGGGAAAGAGAGTTGCGAAGAACTTTGTTGCTACGAGAGATATGCTCTGTTCTTACCTCGGAATTGAGAGGGAAAAGCTTGCCCCCTACCTCTCATCTCTCAGTTACTCCGAGCCCGAAGTTTTCGATTTCTCTCAGCCGGGGATGAAGAGGAGAAAAATTATGGTGGAGGACCTACCGGTTTTGAAGTACTATCCCCGGGATGGCGGGAGGTACATAACTGCTGGAGTCGTAATAGCTCCGTTCGACGGCAAGTGCAACGCGTGTATACACAGGATGATGCTCCTATCTGGTAACAGACTCGTAGCGAGACTCGTTAAACCGAGGCACACTTACCTCCTCTGGGAGAAGGCCGTAAGGGAGGGGAAAGACCTCAAAGTAGCGATCGCAATAGGCGTCCATCCCCTCGTACTTTTCGCCTCTGCTACGAGAGTTCCCGAAGGGATGGAGTTCAGCTACGCGAGTGCGATAATGAAGGGACTCGAGCTTTATACCTACGACTACGACGAGAGACTGAAAGTTCCTCCAGCTGAAATAGTAATGTTCGGAAGAATAACCGCTGAACTCGAGAGAGAAGGGCCTTTCGTTGATCTTACGGGCACTTACGACTTGGTTAGAGAACAGCCTGTCATCGTTGTAGACGAGATATACACGGTTGATGATCCGGTTTACTACTCCATAACCCCAGCGAGCAGCGAACACCAAGTTCTGATGGGAATTCCGTACGAACCGGTGATATATCAGAGCGTTTCGAAGGTCTGCAAGGTTAAGAATGTCGTAATGAGCGAAGGAGGGATGCACTACTTCCATGCCTTCGTTCAGATAGAAAAGCACAGCGAAGGGGATGCGAAAAACGCTATAATGGCCGCTTTTACAGCTCACCACA
>JAMOMT010000037.1 GCA_027066965.1 Archaeoglobaceae archaeon | reverse complement strand
CCGCTCGCGTTGTCGAGGTAGAGTGGCTTTGGCATGAAGGTTGCAATCATCCCGTACATTGCAGCTATGTTCTTAGCAGCGAACTTATAGAGGTAGAACGCATCTCCAACGTCAACAAGCTGCTTCGGCTTGAAGTCGAGCTCTACCTGTCCAGCAGTTGCAACCTCGTGGTGGTGGTACTCTACAAACACCCCGAGCTTCTCAAGGTTGTCAACGAGCTCGTTTCTGTATTCCACTGTAGTGTCCTCTGGAGGAGCTCTGAAGTAACCCTCCTTTGGCCTTATGATAAAACCGCCGGGAGTTAGCTCAGGACTGTCAGGCATAACTCTTGGCGGACCCCAGCTATCTCCGGCTCCTCCGTTTGGAGAGACCCAGAGGTCGTACGCGAGCTTCGTAGGATCGGCTGAGTCGAACACGAAGAACTCAATCTCGGGGCCAAATATAGCAGACATTCCCTCGTCTGCGAGCTTCTTCTGAAGGTTCTTCGCAACAAACCCTCTCGGGTCACACTCAGCGATTTCCTCCCCCCAAGCCTCGCAGCAGTCTCCGAACATTATTGCGGTCTTCTGCACGGGGTCATCTATCCAAGGTATTATCTTTATCGTGCTCGGATCTGCCTTCCAGACCATGTCGCTCTGGTCTATCGTCTTGAAGCCCCTGATGGATGAGCCGTCGAAACCTATGCCCTCAAAACCACTCCCATCGGTAAACTCCCTCGCCGGGATAGAGAACTGCTGCATGTAGCCCCTGACATCACAAAAAGTGCAGAGCACCTGCTTCACGTTGTTCTCCTTAAGAATTTTTATTGCCTCGTTTACTGCCTCTTCAGACATGGCATCACCTTTCCCACTTTTTCAGCAGGAATAGGGAATCAATATATAATCTTTTCTCTCCGGCAGATATGGGTGAGAAATTTTTATGCGATTATATAAAAGGCCGTAAAAAGGTGGCCTAGACGATCTCAACGCTTCTCGCACTTCTCTCGAGGACAGGGATCAGCAGAAGTGGAGCCGAAGCAACGATAAACGACAGCTTCGGTATAATGAACAGCATAAAGCTAAAGAAAATTATGATAGGCAGTTCAAAAATCAGGAGTATGAATCTCACGTCCTCCAGCTCTTTCTTCACGTTGAGAAGCTTTGTCACCTTCATCTTCGTCTTCGAGCAGAGGTAAGTCGCAACAAAGGTGTAGTAAGGAGGTATCAGCATAAAGAGAGCCAATATACTGAGGGACTGAAAGCCAAGAACGGGATAAACCAGAACTGCGAGTGGAAGCACGAGGCTGAGGGTCACCAAAACACCTTTTGTCACCGAAGCCAAGACGTAGCTCCTTTCCTTGCTAGCAACTCTGTAGAACCAGAGAAAAGATGCTTCCTGAGCTGAGATTCCCTCCACAACGCTGGAAACTAGTAAGATAGCGTAGAAGTAGGCCATTTTGGCCCAGTAAATACTTAGATGCGTAGCTATCAGCTTTCCAAAAGCAAAGGCTACTAGCACGGCAGCGACCAGCATTAAAGCTGAGTACACCA
The DNA here is from genome assembly GCA_027066965.1 of Archaeoglobaceae archaeon. Taxonomy (GTDB): domain Archaea; phylum Halobacteriota; class Archaeoglobi; order Archaeoglobales; family Archaeoglobaceae; genus WAPX01. The sequence goes on along the minus strand of JAMOMT010000037.1, from coordinate 1,966 downwards.
TTACCGTCCTTTCGAATTCGATTAGGCTCTTTCTCAGAGGCGAGATTATTTTGAAACTTTTCTCAGACTTCTCCTTTCTTCTCGCAACGCCTACTTCCTCCAAGTCGGGGTTAACAGCATTCGACACGGCATAGAAAACGGCAAGTACTGCAAAAAACTCGATAAGAGCCGGAAAGACGTTTAGGTTCGTGTAGCAGTTCAAGATTGAAATTATAGGAAAGTAAACGACGAGAGAAACTGTCAAATTACCTCTGAAGTAGTCAAGGATTGAGAGGAAAGCAAGGATCAACCATAACCATCTCAGCTTTAGGTAGTTGAGAAACTTTCCTGTTTCTACAAGAATCCCAAAAGTTACCATGGAAATCACAAGAACGAAGTACGCGAGAGCGGGAGAAAAGGAGTACCCTGCCACATAAGTTCCAAGGTAAAACAGAAAGGCGTAGGCAATCATAATTCCTAGGAGTACGAAGGTCTGGTAAATCGTCCTGGCGAGTAGAATGTCGAAGAGAGAGACAGGGTGTATTGCGAGGAAGTGTTCTCTGTCGGTTAACTTGAGCGTGTCCGAGGCTAGAAACAGGTAAAGGAAGACTAAGGTAGAGAGTACTGGAGACATCCTGAAAACGAGGGCGTGCAGCGTAGAGACTCCCATGAATGTCGAGACTATTGATATAAGAGCTCGGTAAATTTGCACCACGAACTCTCTCGGAAGTATTAAAATGGGGAGCAGAAATACAAAGTTCAGGTAAACAAGCATCTGAAACACGAACTTACTCTTGTTCGTTCTGTAAGAGCAAAAGTAGTCCTTTATCAGCATCTTTGCTGCTGTTATCGCTTTAGTCATAATTCTCACCCCATACTTAGGTCTAGTTGTCACTCCAAGTCATAATCTGAGAGGACTTACTTCACGCTCCTTAAGGCGGAAAGATAAATGTCCTCCAGCCCCTCTCTTACCTCTCCCTCGAAAACCATTTCGCCGGAAGCGATTATTCCCACCCTGTCGCAGAACTTCTCCACCGCATCGAGCTGATGGGTTGAGATAAGAGCGCACCCACCCTCCTTAACCGTATTTCTAACAAGCTCTCTGAAAACATGCTGTGACTCAGGATCCATATTGGCAGTTGGTTCATCCATTATCAAAACCTTAGGCCTATGCAGAAAGGCGACGCAAACGGCAAGCTTCTGTATCATTCCCTTCGACATTCCAGCAACGACCTTATCAGCACTGAGAGAGAAGGATTTGAGGAGGTAGTGCATCCATTCCTCGTAGTTCTCCAGATTTCTCAGCTTCGCCGAATACCTCAACACTTCCTCAGCAGTTAGGTTGGGGAAGAGAACGGGATCCTCCGGCACGTAGCCAACGTATTTGAGTACGTCCTCTCTCCTCCTGATGTCTATGCCTAAGATTTCAGCCCTGCCAGAGTCTGGTTTCAGCAAACCCACAAGAATTTTCAGGGTTGTGCTCTTTCCTGCTCCATTCCTACCTAGAAGAGCGTAAATTTCGTTGTAAACGGAAAATGATATGCCTCTAAGGGCTTCCGTCTTCCCAAACTTTTTTCGTAGGTCTTCTACTTTTATAAGAGGTTCATTACCATCCATCGTGGGCAGTTTCGCATAGGCATTAAAAACTTTGCGTTCGCCAGTTTAATCTAAGCGAGCTCGAACGCCATTTCGTTTTGGTATTTAAAGAATTTTTCGTTTTCTAGTTTACTTGTTTTGCCCGAACTTTTGTTGCACAGTTACCACGCTTCCCAGCCGGCAACCAGTAACTACGCATTCACCGAAACTTTAATAATTCCCGAAAACCTATTAGCGAAAAAAGGGGGTAATACCAGAGGATGAGTCTGGACATATGTCCGATTTGCGGACTTCCGAAGGACCTCTGCGTTTGCGAGGAAGTAGCAAAGGAGCAGCAGCAGATAATTATAAAGGTCAACAGGAGAAGGTACGGAAAAGAAGTTACCGTTAT
>JAMOMT010000036.1 GCA_027066965.1 Archaeoglobaceae archaeon | reverse complement strand
CCAGCAACGACTACTTTTTTGACCATTCCCTTATGATCCTCCTTATCACGTCCTCCTCCTCGCTCCTGTAAACGCTCCTAACACCCACGTTAGTGGAAAAGCAAAGGCTAAGCAAGCAATCAAGTCCTTTAAAAACAACTGCCGGAGTGGCGTCCCCACCTTCACCCATCAGCAGGTTTGCGAAGGCCGCTATCTCATCCACTACGCATTCCTGCGTTTTCTCTAGCTTTCTACCGAAAATATCCCTCTCGCCGCACCAGTTCCTTAGAGGTTCGACTCCATAGCAGCCTATGGCAAAGCCCGTAACTCCTTTCCTGAAGCACCTGCCGTTCGAGTCAGTTATCACAACAGCTACGTTTAGCATCTTTCCGAGTTTTTCAGCACTTCTGTCAGGATTCTCAGGAGGCAGCAAAATTGATCCTTCCTCAACGTTCGAGCGATCTATACCAGCGTTGACGCAGATGTTTCCAAACTTCGCTCTGACGAGCAGAAACGGCTTCTCGATCAGGACTTCCTCGCTCTCTTCGAGCACAGCCTGAACGAATCTCGGATCCTCGTTCAGATTTTCAGCTATTCTCTTTGCTTCCTCGGAAGGAGAGTACTCGTCGAGCTTCCTAATTCTACCCTCAGCTCTCGAAACAACGGAAGAGCTGATCGCAAGAACGTCTCCTCTTTCCACGTGCGGCTTCAGAATTTCGGCTACTTCCTCGAGCGTCGTTTTTCTGATTACCGGAAACTTTAGGGGAAGAACGACGACCCGCATTTGGTTCTCCCCGTGCTTCTCACCCCAGCTCTAGCCTCAGGCCAACCCAAGAACGATTGCAAAAAAACGAGAGTTAAAAACTAGGCCTGAAACAGAGCTTCCCAGAGTCTTTCCAGTTCCGGCATCTCCTTTCCAGCACCCTGTGCCAAGTCTTTCTTGCCTCCTCCACCTCCCTTTACGACTTCAGCTACCTTTCTAGCAAGGTCTCTCGCGTCCACTCCGTCAATTCCCGAAAAAGTTACGAACCTGACTCTTCCGTTATCTTTACTCAGCAGAACTCCAGCAAGTTTCATCTCCAGCAGCTTGGACGCAACCTTCTGCATTTCTCTGGCGTCGCAGTCAACGACCTCAACTACGAACCCATCTCTCGCCTTCTCTGCTATCTTCTTCGCTTTCAGTTCGGCTATTTCTTCCATAAGCTTGTCTATCGTCTTCTTCTGCTCTTTCCACTCTTCGAAGAACCTCTTCACTGTTTTAGGAAGCTGTTTCTCCTCAACTCTCAGTATAGAACTTGCCTCCCTCAACAACCTCTCCTTCTCGGCTATGTGTTCTAAAGCTGCTTCTCCTGCTGCGAACTCGAACCTTATAACTCCGTCCTGTATGGATTCGACTCTTAGAATTTTTATCACTCCTATTTCACCCGTGGAACTGCAGTGAGTTCCGGCACAAGCCTGAACGTCGTCTCCAACCCTAACCACTCTTATTTCCCTACCCGGCGGGACTCCTCCCTGATAGAGTCTAAAACCATACTTCCTCTCAGCCTCTATCCTGTCCATCCACTCGCAAACCACAGGCTTGTTTGCCATAACCTCCCTGTTGGCTATAAGTTCGATCTCCCTGATCTGCTCCTCCGTCGGTCTTATATAGTGGGTTATATCAAGTCTAGCTCTGCCGAACTCCTTCCTCGCCCCAGCCTGCCAGACATGGTTGCCGAGAACCTTTCTCGCTGAATAGAGTAAAAGGTGAGTCGCAGAGTGATGCCTTGTGTGCCTCATCCTCCTCTCCCTATCAACGACCCCCCTAACGGAGTCTCCCACCCTACCTCTGAAGTCCTTGACGACATGAACTATAACTCCATCCTCGACAAACACGTAGCTAATATCGTACTTCTCCCCGTTCAGCTCAAGGTATCCTTTGTCTGAGTCCTGTCCTCCACTTTCGGGGTAAAAAGCAGTTCTGTCAAGGACTACGTAACTCACGGAGCCGGCACTCTCGACGCCCACAACCTTAGCTTCGAACTCAAAGATCGAACTATAGTACAGTTTCTCCGTCTTCGGATAGGTACCTTTGAGCTTCTTCTCCTCTTTTTTCTTCTCAGCCTTGGAGTGTCTCTCCGCAAGCTTAGCGTAGAAGTCCTCTGGCACTTCAACTTCAACTCCCCTCTCCTTCGCTATCTTTACCGCGAGCTCCACTGGTATTCCGTGAGAGTCGTAGAACTCTATCAGATCGCTTACGTCGAGCATCTTCTTTCTTGATATCACTCTCTCAACCATTCTGATTCCTTTCTCGATCGTGGAGCGGTACCTATTCTCTTCTATCTCCAGAATCTCCTGAATTGTGTCCATCGATACGTCGAAGCTGAACGCTTTCATCAGCTTCCTGTGCATCTCGACGAGGTCGAAGAGCGAGAGCGAGAGCGATAGTTCCTCAGCAAGCCTTATGGCTCTCCTGATCATGAGCCTCGCGAGGTAGCCCCCTCCGGCATTCGAGGGAACGAGCCCATCTCCAAGCATGAACAGAATTGCTCTTGTGTGATCTGCGAGTGCGTAAACTTTCTCGAGCGGAGTTACTATATCCAGCAGCTCCTCAACGCTTATCCCTATCTTCCTAGCAGTCTTCCTCCTGAATTCCTCCAGAGCCTTTCCCCTGAGAGAGCCCATGACTCCAGCAAGCTTGGAGCTCTCGGCAACTATCTTCGCTATTTCCTCGTCTTTACGAGAGTGTCTTAAGTTGCTGTTCTCCTCTATTGCGTCGAGGACCTCGGGAAATATGGCATCGTAAACCGTAGGAGTTCCCTGACTCGCCCAGACGAATCTCTCCAAGCCGTAGCCAGTGTCGACGATGTAACGATCCATCTTCCTGTACCTCTCACCTTTTATGACGATGTCTCCACTCTCATCTGCCACGAGGTTCATGAAGACGAGAGTCGCGAGTTCTATTCCGCTGACTATCGCTTCCAAACAAGGACCTGCGTTTCCTCCACCAGCCCACGGTTCTTCTTTATAAACTATGTTCTCAGACCTAACTCCAAGCTCTTCAAGCAGCTCTGTGCAAAGCCTAACAGTCTCGCTCTTCCAGTATATCTCTTCCTCCTTACTGTTGAATGCGTGGTGGGCCATCATTTCAAAGAGGGTCAGATGCCTTCCAGTCCTGCCAACGCTATCGAGGTCGTCCATTCTTATGCACGGCTGGGAAATCGTGAGAGGGTTGGCGGGAGGTGGAGCCACGCCAGAAGTTACGAAAGGCTGAAAATCAGCTATTGATGCTATCGTAAGGTATATGTCGTCCCTCCACCTTGCAACAACTGGATATCGGTCTATTCTTGTGTGTCCTCTCTTTTCGAAGAACGAAAGGTAGTGTTCCCTCATCTCGTCAAGCGTGAAAGGTCTTTTGAACACGGGATTGCCTATGAAGCCGTAACTCTCGCAGGGTGGATCCCCGCAAGTCTCTCTGCTTTCGTCGAGAGTCCAGAAGTATTTCCCGCATTTGACACACTTCTTTCGAACGAAGCCCCTCTCCTTAAGGTAGTCAATG
>JAMOMT010000035.1 GCA_027066965.1 Archaeoglobaceae archaeon | reverse complement strand
CCTCTCTCCGTGTAATCCCCTGGTCTCGTTTCAGTTGTTTTTGCCTTTAGTATTCCTCTTGAACCTCTCGGGCCTGAGTTACCCCTTTCAGGTCTGACAAAGTTGGCGAAATCAGAGCTCATGGAACTCACTTTTAACTCACTTACACCCACTTACCTCAGGGAACCAGGAACACCGAAGGCATCAGCCCTACATGCTCTGCAGTGATAGAACTGTCTGATGTACCTTCCAGCAGCCATCCTCGCCCTCGCAACCTCCTCGTGAGTTGGCTTTCTGAGAGAGGAGAACCTGCCGAGAGGAATTAAGGGCATTATGTTCATCACGTAAGCGTACCTTGATATTTCCTTCGCTACTGCGGCGATCTCAATGTCGTTGATTCCCGGAATGAGAACAGTGTTGACCTTGACGAGAATACCGGCACTTGCAGCCTCTCTCAAACCCGCATACTGTCTTTCGAGTATCAGCTCTCCCGCTTCCACTCCTGTGTACTTCTTTCCTCCGTAGATGACGTAAGAGTAGATCTTCGCAGCAGTTTCGGGCTTAACGGCGTTTATCGTGATCGTCAGGTGTGTGACTCCACAGCTCACGAGTTCATCGATCCTATCCTCTACGAGCACTCCGTTTGTTGCGACGCACTTGAACATTTCCGGGTATAGATTCTCAACGATTCTTAAAGATTCAAACGTCTCCTCGTTGTAGAGTGGCTCTCCAGGTCCCGCTATTCCGAGAGTCGTTGTCTCGGCTGGAATTCTGCTTATTATTCTCCTCACGTACTCTGCAACCTCCTCTGGCTTCACTATCCTCTCTGCTACTCCAGGCCTCTCGGAGTCGGGAGTGTTCTTGCAGAACTTTCTATCGCAGTAATTACACGACATGTTGCACCTTCTTGCGACGGGAAGGTGTATCCTCGCGTAGCGATAGTGAGCTGAGTTGTCGTAACATGGGTGCTTAATGCTTCTCAGTTCCAGACTTTCAGTTTGCATGCTGCGAGAGCGTAACCACAATATAAAAAATTATTTGGGAATTAATATTATACTTTCTCATAGAGTATCTTAAAAAATCACAAAGGTTAGGACTGTGCAAATTTAAGAGCTTAAGTAATATGAAATTATATACACAAAAATTATATATCCTCACCACACGACAGAAAGCATGTTCGAGCTGATATACGGTGGTGGTATCGGTTCGTCGGTCTCTCTGATAGAGACATCAAAACACAGGATTCTTGTTGATACCTCCTCTAGGGACTCCCTCGGAATCGTTCTGAGTAGGCTTGATGAGCTTGGATTCAGGGCGGAGGACATAGATGTGATAATAAATACGCACCTCCACTCCAACCACACAGCAAACAACGAGGCTTTTCCGAACGCTGAAGTTTACGCCTCTCCAAACGAGTGTGTAGAGATATGTGGGGACTGTCTACTTTACAAGTCTAGGTGGAGTTCCTTCAGTTACACTCCAATTTCCGAGCTTAAGGACGAGGAAATCCTCATTATAAATACTCCCGGCCACACGTGGGGTAGCATTTCTGTCGTGCACGGGGATTACGTGATAGTTGGTGATGCCGTACCTTACCGGAACTGCATAGACCTCTGGGAAATACCGAGTTTCGTTGACGAGATAGCAATGAAGAGTAGTCTCACTAGAATTCTCAGGCTCGGAAAGAAGATAGTCACCGGGCACGACGGGATAGTAGAAGTATGAGGTCGATTCGAGAACTGTTCGACGTATTAAACTCCTGCTTCGTTCAAAAGGAAGGGGAGATCAGAGCGATTCTTGCTTCTCTCGTCTCCGGAGAACCTGCGATCCTCGTAGGTGAGGCTGGAACTGCGAAGACGGCTGTAGTTGAGTGCTTGGCAAAACTGATAGACGCAAGGTACTTTTATTACCTCTTAACAAGATTCACCGAGCCAGATGAAATACTCGGGCCTTTAGACATAAACGCCTTGAGAGAAGGAAGGTACGTTAGAAGGACTGAAGGTAGATTGCCAGAAGCTGAGATTGTTTTCCTTGACGAAATTTTTAAGGCCTCCTCAGCCATAAGGAACATACTACTTGACATAATTCTGAATAGGAGATTCTTCAACGGGGAGAGATATGAGCGATTACCATTACTAGCGATGTACACTGCGAGCAACGAGATAAGTTACGACGTGGAAGACGCAGCTTTCTACGACAGGCTAACTATAAGGAAGTTCGTTGGTGGCGTGAGCGATGACGCGATTCCGAAGTTACTGAGGTGCGGCATAGAGCTTGAGAGAAGAAACTTCAAACCTGTTCTGAGCGTCGAGGACGTTAAGGTATTGCAGAGGGAGTGTGAGGGGAGATTTTACGAGGCTGCGAACAACTCGAAGCTTCTGAAGAAGTTCCAGCTCTACGTCGTCGAGCTGAGGAAGGTTGGAATAACGATGAGCGACAGGAGAAAGGTTAAAACGGTTAAAGTCGCCTCCGCCCTCAGTATAATCGACGGAGAAAGTAGAGTAACGGAGAGGAGCCTTTATGAAGCTCTCAAGCTGACGGCGGTGAGAGAGAAGGAGGATGTAAGGAGGGTAGAGGAAGCGATAGATTTCGAGGAGGAAATCGACGTGTTCGAGCATGAGGTCGTTTTGAACTCCTATATAAGGGAACTGAGGACGATGGAGGCCGAGATAAGGAATTCCATGAACGAAAAGCACATAGCTGCGATATGCAGGAGGGTGAGGGAGAGGGTAGAGAGAATGCCAGACACTCCAAAGCTCAGGCCGTACGTCGAGAGAGTTAAGGCATTAGTTGAAGAGGTCGAGTCTACGAGGGGTTTGGTAAGTTAGCTGTTAGTTCGGTTTTTGTGTTATTATAGTTACTCTGCGGTTGTTACTTTTGTTGTTAACACTTTAACACTTGTAGTTCTTTTCCTGAATTTTCTTCTTATTCAATTTTGCAGATTAATCAAGCCCCCGCCCCCATTATCACCAATCATCATCACCAAGGTACCAACTAACCGAGGAAAACCCACAGCCCACCAAATGACAACTCTGAATGTTTTTAAACTGCTGATCTAACTGACGTCAATGAGAAGGCGATCGTCTGGCTGGATCGTTTGGACGGCAAATCTAGACAGAAAGTTGAGCAGGAGAGAGGGCAGGAAGATACCAAAGAAGCTTGCCTCTCCCGGAGTTAGACTTCAGGAGCTGGTAGAAGCGTGTTCGTCACTCGACCTCAGATTCGTTGCTGAGGAGAAGAGGTACCCGAGGTGCTGGTGGATAGAGGGCGGAAGAGTAGTGGTTGAGAAGAAGTACTCTAAGCCCAAAACTCTCAGGCTGATAGCTGAAAAAATAAAGGAGATCAGATTCGAGAAGGAGAAGTCTAGGGATAAGAAGAAAAAGAAGAGATAAATGTAGTCGGGTAATTAGGAAGTCTAGCATGCTCCACGCATTTCTTCTTTCTGGCGACTATCTAGATTTGGCGAGGGCGGAGATAGAGTACCTCCTCTGCCTTACGAACCCCAGAGTAATGGGCAGGGTTTTGATCTACCAAGGCTACGTTGGAGAGAACGTTAGAAGGCTCGCCCTG
>JAMOMT010000034.1 GCA_027066965.1 Archaeoglobaceae archaeon | reverse complement strand
AGTTGAAATCGATATCGGTGTGAAGTACATCTGCCTCCTGCTCTATTCTACAAGCCTCAATTCTCTTCCTGTCGTCACACTTCAGCCCGTCGAGACATATCTCCACAGACTTCTTCGCGAGGTTGTGTAGCTCCATAACGTCCTTCTTCAAAACCTCAAGCTTGTGTTCTATCAGGGTCATGAAATACACCTACCAATTCATACTAAAAGTCAAGTTAAATAAAACACTACCACTAACCCATTCTTCCCGTCAGATACTCCTCCGTAAGCTTCTCCTTCGGGTTCTCGAACATGTCAACCGTGCTTCCAACCTCCACGAGCTTGCCAAGGTACAGGAAGGCGACATAGTCACTCACTCTTGCCGCCTGGGCGGGAGAGTGAGTGACTATAACAACGGTAAGCTCCTTTTTAAGCTCGTAGATGAGTTCCTCTATTTTCTTTGTGCTTATCGGATCGAGGTTTGACGTTGGCTCGTCCATGAGTATTACCTTTGGCTTCATCGCAACGACTCTAGCTATGCACAGTCTCTGCTGCTGTCCACCGCTCAAAGCGGAGGCGGGCTTGTGCAACTTGTTCTCCACTTCCTCCCACAGAGCGGCTTTTCTGAGAGCCCACTCGACTATCCTGTCAAGCTCCTTCCTGTCTTTGACTAGCTTGTTCAGCTTCAAACCCAGAGCTACGTTGTCGTAGATGCTCATGTGAGGGAAGGGATTTGGGTGTTGGAAGACCATTCCGACAGTTCTCCTGACTTCTATCGGGTTCATCTTGAATATACTCTTCCCGAACACCTTTACGTCTCCCTCAACCCTCGTACTCTCGTTCAGCTCGAGCAACCTGTTGAAAGCTCTCAACATCGTCGATTTACCGCAGCCACTCGGCCCCATTATTGCGAAGACGACTTTTTCGGGAATTGCAAGATTAACGCCCTTTATTACGTGGTGATCCCCGTAGTAGATGTTGAGGTCAATCGTCTCTATTGCGTGCCTCATCTTCGCCATCTTTTCGAGAGCATCCTCCTCAGACTTCCTGTCCTTCTCTGCAAGTATCACAGTTTCACCTCCTTGAGGCTCAGTCTTATCGGCAGAAATATCGCGAGGAATATCAGCATCAGGAGAAGAGATGCACCCCAAGCTATCTCGTGGTAGTTCGTGTAGGGCTGCTGAACGAGCTGGTAGATCAGGAGAGGTATCGCTCCGACAGGTCTGTTTAAGCCGGCGAAGTAAACTCTTGTCGCCCCTCCAGCAGTAAAGAGGAGTGGGGCTGTCTCTCCGGCAACTTTGGCTATACCTATGAGAATTCCAGTCATTATTCCCTTCCTCGCCAACCCAATCAGAACCCTGAAAACGACCTTGAACCTTGTCAATCCTAGGGCGAAAGCTCCCTCTCTGTACTTGGGCGGTATGTTCCTCAAAGCCTCATCGGTGTAGACTGCCACGTAAGGCATCATGACTATCGCGAGAGATAAAGCCCCAGCTATCGCTGAGTAACTGCCCATGGGCAGCACGACTATGTCCATCACGAACAGGCCAACCAAAATCGTTGGGAACTCCATCATGACCATCAGCAGCGTCTTCGTTGCTCTTCCTATCAGGCTGTTCGGATACTCAGCTGCGTATATGCCCGTTAAGACTGCAACTGGCAGACCCATGAGGGAGGCAAGAACTGTCAGGATGAATGTGCCGACTATTGCCGGGCCTATTCCTCCAAGCCCACCGCCCGGAGGTGCAAGTGTACCAGTTATGAAGTCCCAGCCTCCCTTTAGTAAAACGGGTATTCCGTTCGCTGCTATGCTGAACATTATGTGAAAGAGAGGCAAAACTGTCGAAATTGTTAGCACTGCTATTCCGATTAGGAACAGCTTTTCCTTGAACAGCCTAACCTTCAGACTATCTACCATGGCCGTACCTCCTCAGTATAAGTATTCCGAGAATGTTCACAGCCAAACCTATGAAGAATAGAGATAAACCAGCGGCGAACAGAGCGGAAACCATGTACTTGTAGATGAACGCGTTTCCGAACTGGTTCGCTATGAGGGAGGATATCGTGTAACCGGGAGCGAAGAGGCTCGGACTTATGTTGAAAGTGTTTCCTATAACCAAACTGACGGCAACAGTCTCTCCTATCGCCCTTCCAAAAGCGAGCAATAGCCCGGCAACTATGGCCGGCTTTATCTGCTTTATTAAGATCTTAGTAGCCTCGTAGCGAGTAGCGCCCAGAGAATATATAGCCTCCCTGTACATGAAAGGTAGAGACCTGTAGGCTTCTCTGATTATTGCAGATGCAAAAGGAGTCACCATTATACCCAACAAAACCCCAGCTGAAAGGTAGCTGTAGCCCGTAACGGGCTTGAAAGAGAAGAGGGGGATGAAGGAGAAGTGAGCGTAAAGTGGATCCATCACACACTTCTTAAGTAGGGGTACAAGGACGAAGGCCCCCCATATACCATAAATTATTGTCGGTAACCCAGCCATTACATCGGTCGCAACGATTAGGGGCTCTTTAAGCCTCCTCGGGGCGTAATCTATCACGAAAACTGCAAAGGAGATCGAGAGAGGTAAAGCGATCAGAACCGCAAGAACAGACGTGTAAACACTCCCGTATATAGCTGCAAGAACTCCGTAAAACTCCTTGTTCGGGTTTTCAGAGGCAATCCAAGCGTTGGTCGTATAAATCTTCAGCCCCTCGTGCTTGAATATAGGAATGGAGGCGGAGAAGTAAACAGCGAGCATGAGAGCAAATAGACCGAAAACAAAAAGACAAAAAGGCAACAAAAAATATTTAAAAGTATCTATGTAGCCGTCTTTGCCCATCTCCGACCCCCTCGGGTTCCCTTAGATTTCAGCCTCGCTGAGCAACTTCTGAGTGAGGCTCTTTGGCAGACCGACGTATCCGGTCACTATATACTTATCGTTTTGTCCCTGCGTGAGTACCCACTTTATGAAGTCGTGAACAGCTTTACCTTTTGCAGGATCGCTGTAGTGCTTCCATACCAGCAGATGGCTGAAAGCTACTATCGGGTAGCTGTCCTTGCCCGGAGCGTTCAGGAGCTGTCTCAGGTTCTCCTTGTAACCAGCGTTTGGAGGAGCTATGTGTGATGAGACGTGTGTTGCTGCCGCCTTTATAGTGGTGGCGTTGGGCAATACGAAGTAGCCGTCTTTATTCTTTATTGCAACGACGCTCAGGCTCTCCTTTATCGCGTAGCTGAGCTCAGTATAGCATATCGAGTACGGAGTCGTTTTGAGAATGTTAACAACTCCAGGATTTCCTTCTCCAGCCACACCTCTCCCCATCTTGTCAACTGGCCAGTTGACGGACTTTCCAGCACCTATCGTGCTGTTCCACTCAGGACTTACCAAGCAGAGGTAGGTTGTGAATATGTCCGTTGTACCGCTAGCATCGCTCCTGTGAACGACTATTATCTCCTTGTGAGGTAAGTTAACTCCCGGATTCAGGGTCTTTATAGCTGGGTCATCCCAGTACTGGATCTTACCCATGAATATCTCTGCTATCGTCGGCCCGTCGAGCCTCAGGTGCTTTACTCCCGGAACGTTGTAGCAAACTACCACTGCCCCAATTATGTCGGGGAACTGCAGAGGATCTTTACCTTCGGCCGGAGGGTGATTTACCAGCCTGTCCCACACGAGCTTTGTTAGTGGCGGATCGCTCCCAGCGAAGTCAACAACTCCGTTGGCAAAGTCAGACTGCCCTTTTCCACTACCGCCACCGTTGTACTCTATTTTGACATTTGGATGCTCCTTGGTATAGACGTCAATCCACTTGTTTATCTGCGGCCAAGGAAAAGTGGCTCCATCCCCGATGATTATTATCGTCTTCCCAGTAGAAGGTGTCGTTGCTGTAGTTGTAGGAGTTGGGGATGAAGGTGGATTATTGTTCTGAGCACACCCACACAGTGCTGCTGCTACTAGCAGCACTGCCAGAACTATCAGAGTCCGCTTCATGTCTGGAGGGCTTCGAGGCAATATATATACTTTCTCAACATAATCTATATTCAGTATATACTCTACGTATCAGAGTCTATCGATTTTAAGCGGTAATGATATATACTGTCTGCTCCGCCATCTCCACCAATGAAGATAGAGGCCAGAAAGATCTACTTCAGTGGTGGTAGCAGCTACATAATCACTTTACCCAAGAAGTGGGTCGAGGAGAACGGTCTCAGCGTTGGCGACAACGTTGTAATGTTCATAGGAAAGTCGAGCATCAGCATAACTCCTCAGATGCCAAAGAACGTGAGGAAAGAAGTAGAAATCGACGCCAAAGGACTTGGAAAGGCGTGTCTGCTCAGAAGGATCATCTCCTGCTACCTCGCAGGCTACGATTCAATAAGGGTGAGAGTTTACAACGAAGATCATAGAACTGCTGCCGACAACGCAGCTGACACGCTAATAGGCGTTGAGATAATGGAGGACCTCGGGAAGGTCATAAGCCTCGAGGTCTTCCTCGACGACAGGTTCAAGTCTGAAAACGTCCTCGAAAGGATGAGCAACATGTGCTTAGCAATGCTGTCCGACTTCTGCTCTTCCCTACAGAGCTTTAACGAATACCTGTGTAACTCTATAATTCTCAGAGAGAACGAGATAGACAGATTGCACTTCCTCGTTTTAAGGCAGGTTGGTATGGCCGTGCAAAAGATAGCGATAGACGAGAAAGCGAGAATTCTTTTTGGCTACTGGACCTTTGCTAGAAGGTTCGAGAGAATAGCAGACCACGCCGCAAACATGGCGAGGAACTTGCTGAAGCTTGGAAGGAGCATGCCCGAACTCTGCAAGATCGTGGAGCCGTGCGTGGATATGCTGAAAATGTCAACTCTCGCTTTCTTCAGGAGAGATGGGGAGATGGCAGATGCAGTGTTAACGGAGTTCGAAGATTTGAAGGACATTCACGAAAAGTACTACGTTAAAATCGTCAATTACGATGTCGAAGAAGCTTTAAAGATCAAGTCAATAGTTGACAGCATAGCCAGAATCGCTGCCTATTCAGCCGACATGGCTGAAATAGCTCTCGACATAGCCATGGACGGCTGACACCCAATACCGCTCCAAAA
>JAMOMT010000033.1 GCA_027066965.1 Archaeoglobaceae archaeon | reverse complement strand
TCGAAGAAGCTTTAAAGATCAAGTCAATAGTTGACAGCATAGCCAGAATCGCTGCCTATTCAGCCGACATGGCTGAAATAGCTCTCGACATAGCCATGGACGGCTGACACCCAATACCGCTCCAAAACTTTCCCCACTCCTTCTACACACCACCTCCTTACCAGTTCTAATTTAAAGTTGTACGATTAATCGTTAATATAGTTTGCGAAGTGTGCATGATGTGCACTGATGCCCGTTATAGATAGACTTCTGATAACTAGAGCTGAAAATACCAAAAAGCTATGTCGAGAAGAGAAAGGAGAGTCGTCAGCTTCAAACAAGCTCAATCTACTGATGGTACAGTCGATGATAAAACAGAAAAGGATTTTTAGAATTAACACGCAGGCCGTTCAGGTGTTCGGTATGAGCGATGAAAACGCTAATGTGGAAAACGCTAATCAGGAAGAAAAGAAGGAGGAAAAAACAGAAACGATAGCCGTACCGGTCGGAATAAAGATAGGCTCCCAGCACACCGTGATAGTTACAGACGAGGGCGAGTTCGTCGCTCACACATGCATAAAGGAGGTCGAGAACCCCGTTACGGGAGAAAAAGAATACGTAATAGGCGATGAAGCCCTCGAACTCTTCGGAGATGAAGTAAACTACATGCTCAGAGGTGGCTTCCCCGGTACGGAGGAGGAGGCGGAGCTCCTCAAGATATACTTGACTCAGCTCGTTAGGGAGTACGACATCCCTGAGAACAGCTACGTAACCTATGCAGTTCCGGCAATAGAGAGCGACGTGTGCATAAACCTCGTGAAAAAAGTCATAGCCCAGCTGCCGGTGGGGTGGATAGGAAAGGAGATGTGGAACGACTCCTTCCTCGGAGCTCTAGCACTGCCAGAAGGTATGGAAATGATAAACAGAAGTTTTCTCGTTATAAACCTCGGATCTTCGACGACCGAAGTCGTGGCAGTTAGAAGGGGTGGGATAGTTTACAGCCTCGTAACAGGTGCAATATCGGGAGATGCTGTTGACAGGAGGATAAGGAACGAAATACAGAACGAGACGAGAGGAGCTGTTAACATAGACCTGAACACTGCGAGAGAGTTCAAGGAGAAATACGCGAACCTCAAGAACTGGGAGAAAGTTCAGGAGACTGTTCACCTCTTCGAGAAGGGTAAGTACAGCTTCAGAGTTGACGAGTGCATAATAAGGCCGGTAAACGAGTACATTGAGGAAGTTGCGGATTTCGTTGCCATGCAGTTCCTTCCAGAGCTTGCAGAGAGAAACTTCTCAGTCTACAAGCAAATACTTAAGAAGGATTTCATACTCATCGGCGGAATGGCTGAAATTCCGGGACTCGCTGAAAAGCTTGAAGCTCTTCTAAGAGATAGGCTAGGCGTGGCCGTGAAAATAGTAACTCCCGAAAGACCTTCAACGGCTTCTGCGAGAGGGGCTTACACGATATCCAAGTTCAGGCTTGAAAAGAAATCTTAAATATGTAATTAAATTTTTTGCACTGTTACAAATTTACCCATAAACTGACTAAAAGTTTCGCTTAAATCTGCAACCACTGAGGGCGCGGTGTTTAGTATGAAGGGTGCAGAAGCCATACTCGACAAGTGGGACAGGCTGTTTGAGGAACTCAAGAAAGTCATCGACGAACTGATACCGGAGCTAGAGAAGTCAAGTGAGGAGATAAAAACTCAGTACGCAGAGATATCAGAAGAGCTAAAAGAGATCAGAGCTGCTTTCGCAGAGCTTTCTGGTAGAGTTACGCAGCTAGAACTCGAGAGCAAGTCAGCTCCAAGACCTGAAATGGACGAGGGGCTTAAAAAGAGGTTGGAAGGGCTCGAGCTTGAAGTTTCAAAGCTCTCCAAGAGACTTGATAGTGTCGAAAGGCTCGTGAAGGACAGAATACACATGTACGATGAGGAGCTAAAAAAAGTAAGGGAAACGGTAAAAGAGGAAATTTCTAAGTCGATTGCAGAAATTCCGGCTTTAAGTTTAAACGAAGAGATCGAAAAGAACGTAGAAAAGATAGAAAAAAGGTTGGAAGAGCTGGAAAAGAAGATAGAGACTGTAGAAAGACGTGAAGTTGCCGGCGAGGAAACTCTTGTCGAGAGGGTTGCAGATAGGGTTATAGAAAAGATTTCTGAGAGTGTTTCGAGAGAGCTGGCCAAAAGTAGTGAAGAACTCGAAGAAAAGCTGAAAATGGAAGTGTCCAGGCTCGAAAAGGAGATTTCTGCCTTGAAGAGCGAGGTTCAGGTTAACAGGAAAAAAATTTTCTCCCTCTCAGAAAAGTTCGATGAGTTCGTACCCTTCGTTGAGAAGAAAAGTGCGGAGAGAAAGGCAGACTCGAAGTCTCCAAGGCTGCTTTAAGTTCGTGAGTTTATGAAAGTTGAAAGGTGTCTGAAAAAGCTGAAAGAAATTCTGGAACTTTACAGGCTATTCAGGTCCCCTGGAGGGAAGATAATATCCTTTCCGTCCGGTAAGGGTGGAGTAGGAAAGACTCTCATATCTCTCCACGTAGGAGCTGCTCTTGCCCTTCAGAGCTTCTCAGTAGCAGTCGTAGATCTGAACCTCGCACTGCCGAACCTGCACAGCTATGCGAGAGAGTTGCCAGAAATGACGGTTACTCACTTCCTGACCGGAGTTTGCAGGGTAAAAGACGTCAAAAGTGTCAGCGTTAAGGTTAGAGATGTTACCATGCACGTTTATCCATCTAGATCGATAGTTGATCTTGCAAAAAAGCCAGACCTTTCGAAGCTTCCGGCTTTTCTGACGAACGTGAAGAGTCTTTACGACTACGTAATACTCGACCTCCCGCCGGGCATGACTAGGTATTCCACATATCCGGCATCACTCTCCGACTGCATAGTCGTTGTGACGGCAGACGAAAGAGCCTCTTACCTCGACGCAACGAAGCTAGCAAAAGCTCTTGAGCTTTCAGGAGTGAAGATAACGGGATTCGTCGTGAATAAGTACGAGGGAAGAAGAAGTGTTAACCTCGACAAGGTTGTAGGAGTTATACCATTCGACGAAAGGATAAGGAAGTTCCCCGAAGTCTGGTCTAAGAAGTACTTCAGACCAAAGTTCCTGAAAAACATATCGGAGCTGGCCTACAGCATCTCCCGAATCTGCTGATCTTGATTCCGTTTTCCGGATTTTTCAACCGATCTTTATGGTGATGCTAATTGCGTTAAGTATATCTCCATCTAACAGCTGAGGTATCCCTGTAATGAATACACAAAAACTGGAAGAACTCAGAATCAAGATAAATTCGATAATAGAAGAAGGAGAGAAGTTAAAAATTGAAACTCAAGATTACTTTTCTAGGAAAGGAATTAAAGACGCAGTAAAGGAGTATATAGACGCCGTAAGAGACGTGAAAATTTACTTCGGAGAGCTGAAGGAAGAGAGAAAGAGAAAGAGAGCAGAAAAAGGTCTGAAAGAGATAAAAAAGAAGAAGGAGAAGCCCGTATCTCTTCTCGAGAGAATTCAGCTTCTTTTCAAAAGCGAGGACTACAATAGAGAGTCCGTCAGGATTTTCGTTCCTTCTTCCCTCGTAATGTACTACAGGAAGAAGTACAGAAAGAATCCGGAAAAATATGCGGAACTCGAAAAGAGTATCAGAGGGTGCAGGATGCCGGTTACTGTTCCAAAGTACCTTGCAGCTTCCCTTTTCTACCCTCTGCTCCTTACGCCGATCTTTTTCGTTTTCGGGTACCTGATCGGTGATCTTGCATATACGTTTTTCATGCAAAAGATTAAACCCCACATGACAGTTTACGCAAACCTGCCATTCTCATTCAATCTGCCTCACAGTTCTCTCGTGTTTCTCGCTTCCTTCATATCCGCACTGATAACAACGGTAGTTCTCTTCCTGTTCTTCAGGTACCTAATACTAGCCTATCCGAGGATGTACGCTTCCCACAGGAGAGGGCAGATAGAGGTCATATTTCCGCATGTCGTCAACATGATGCTCGGAATGTCGAAGGGAGGAATCCCCGTAACGGAAATGTTCCAGATTATAGCCGACGAGATATCCGTGACAGGAGAGGTCGGAAAGGAGTTCAGGGTAATAGTGAACAAGGTGAAGGTTTTCCACGAAAACCTGATATCGGCCATGAGGTACGTTGCCAACACTACCCCTTCTCAAAAGTTTGCGGACTTCCTAGACGACATGATAAGCGTTGTCGAGGGTAGTGGAAGGCTCAGCGAGTTTCTAGAGTTCAAGTCCCAGCACCTCATGGACGAGAGAGAGAAGTACCAAGAGCTTTTCCTAAACAGCCTCGGAATCCTTGCGGAAGTTTACGTTTCTGCTCTCGTAGTTGCTCCTCTCTTCCTGCTTATAATTTTCGTCGTCATGGGAATGATGCAGGGTTACTCGACGGACCTGATGAAGCTCATAATCTACATCTACATGCCAGTAGGAGGTGGGATGTTCATCTGGCTCCTCATGTCGATGATGTCCGAGTACGAGGTAAAGTGGACAGGCGAAAAGTTCAGGAAAAGCAGACTTTCGGCGAGAGTTTGCTCTGGAAGACCTCCAGACTTTAGCTATCCCGGAAAGTTCACGAGGATGTACAGGGAGCTGGTTAGGAGGGTAAAGCTTGTTCTGAGCGATCTGAGGATATTCATATACAAGCCAGAGTACGTCTTTTACATTAGCTTTCCCGCTTTCCTACTAACTCTTCCGTTCATTTACAAGATGAAGCCAGAAACGATATTTGTGGTATTTCTATTCGTCACGATAACTCCGTATGCAATTCTGGCGGAGATAAGGAACAGGAGGATAAGGAAGATAGAGGAGCACATTCCAGACTTCTTAAAACAGCTCGCGAGTCTGAACGAGAGCGGATTGAACATTGTCATGGCGATAAGGATTCTCTCGTCCTCTAACCTCGGAGCTCTGAGCTCAGAGATAGTGCTAATAAAGAGAGATCTTGAATGGGGAATGCTATTGAGTGACGCGCTTAAGAGGTTCGAAAGAAGAGTTAGCAGCATGACGGTAACTAAGGTTACGTCCATTCTTCTAAAGTCGATGGAAGCAGCCGGAACGATAAAGGATGCGCTGTTCACAGCCGCAAACGATGCACAGCTTTATTTAGAGCTCAAGAACCGAGTCAAGAGTGAGATGTTCGTTTACGTCGTCGTAATATACATGACTTTCTCGGTCTTCCTGTTCACGATATACATACTGACCTCCAACTTTATACACGTGTTCTCGAAGATGCACATCCCCCAAGTAAGCTACTCGTACATACAGTTCAGGGTTCCAAACGTAAAGGAGATGACTCAGCTCTTCTACCACACTTCCCTAATCAACGGAACGATAAGCGGGCTCATAGCGGGACTAATGGGAGAGGGTGAGCTCAAAGCCGGGCTAAAGCACGCACTCGTGCTCGTGGCGATGACGTACATGGTTTTCACGTTTCTGCTCGGATACTGATTTTACCTGTTAGCTCTGTTGGCTACGATATAACCTCACTTTCACTCCTAATTCAATCTTCATTCCCAACATCCCTCAGCTCTAGCTCCCCCTTCAGCCTCTCATAGAACTCAAGCATGAAGTCATGCCTTTTCCTTGCGATTTTTCTCGCCGTTTCAGTGTAGAGGCAACCCTTAAGTTTCAGGAGCTTGTCCTCGAAGTGTTTGAGTGTTTCCTCAATGCTCCTCCCCCTCTCACCACTGTACAGAAATGCCCTAGCTACGCCCACAGCACCCATTGCGTCAAGCTTATCCGCATCGCTAAGGACTTTTGCTTCGAGCGTTTCTGGCTTCACTCCCGAGGAAAAGGAGTGAGACTCTATGCAGTGAGCAACCCTCTCAACAAACTCGGGATCTCGATCGGAGAGCATTTCTCTCGCAATCTTGGCTCCCCTAATTGCGTGGTTTTCAGCTGTTTCAACTCTCGCAATGTCGTGGAGTTTGGCTGCTGTAACCACTACTTCAACGTCCGCTCCTTCCATCTCGGCTATGTATCTCGCAAGCCTTACGACTCTCTCCACATGTCCGGAGTCATGAGAGGGCATGAACTGATTAGTCCACCGAGATTTAAGTCGTTATCATGCCTGATTCACTTTTATACTGGGGCTCCGCAGGTTTATAAGTTCGTGAGGTTAATAAAGAGATATTTAAAGAAATAAAACAGAAAGTGTGTTCAATCAAAAGTGAGTTCAAGCCACAGGTGTTTAAAATGGTAAAGACAAGGGGATATCTCTGCGACGATTTCGAAAGTTATCCAGTTCGCTACGTAGTAGGACAGAACCTCTTCATCCTACTATACTTTGGAGTTGGGTTAACCGGAACTCTCCCCCTAAAAGTACTTGGATTCCCAGTTGTAACCATTGGATATGTCCTGTTTCTCTTCATCATGCTCATCTTCGTCCTGAGAAAGCACCTCTGCACGAACTGCTACTACTACGGAAAACTCTGCGGCACGGGATGGAGTAAACTCGCATCAATATTATTTGAAAGGGGCTCAGGAAATTACGAACTTGGCGTAAAACTTGCTAGTATAACGTGGATGCTTGCTACGCTAATTCCTATTATTGGAGGGTCTCTAGCTTTGTTTCTGAGCTTCTCAACATATCAGCTTATTCTGCTCCTGACTTTCGTGTTGCTAACACCCGTAAACTTCACGATGCACAAAAAGATGTGCGAGAAGTGCAAGATGAGGCTTTCCTGCCAAGTGAGCATGGCAAAGGGTGATTAGCGTGAACTTCTACGGGTTCGAGGTTGAAGTGGCGTTTCTCGTTCATGAGGGTAGAATTCTAGCGTACGCATGGCATTACGACGAGAAAAAAGCGTTAAAACACCTAAAGAGAATCAGCAAGTTCCACGACCTTGAGGGAGAAGTCAAAAGATCGGGTAAACTCGAGACATGGCTGAAGGAGAGAGTGGATGATGTCGTTCTGAGGGGAAAGAAGTTCAAACTGCCAGACATCAGCTACCGAGACCGTTCTGTGTACGAAAGGATAATTGGTGTGCCGAGAGGAGAGACAGCAACCTACTCGCAAGTAGCGAGAGAGTTAGGTATCAGCTACGCAGAACTGCTTAAAACCCTTATGAAGAACCCGCTCCAAGTTCTAATTCCGTGCCATAGGCTCGTAACGAATAGAGGGACTCTCTTTGGTTTCTACCCACTGGGCAAAGAAGTGAAGAAGAGGCTGCTCGAACTTGAAAAGGCGGAACTCAGTCGATTTTGTTCTAACAAGTTCGTCGAAAGTAATAAGTATTAGAAAAATTAAGTATTATACATGAAACGAAGTATGCTCGCAATTCTTGTAGTGATATTAGTTGCAGCTACTCTCTGCGGATGCACCCAGCAAGTCAAGCTCAACCCCACTCAGCCGGGACATGGAGCTGGACAAGGGCAGGGAATGGGCCAAGAATATGGCAAAACCGGTCAAGCCGGTCAGGGGCAAGCAGGACAGGCAGGGCCAGGTGGACAACAGGCAGGACGCGGAATGCACGGTAGAATGAATGCCAGCAGCAACATGGCTCCGGGATTCAACATTAGCTACTTGAGGAGCCAGATAATGAGCTACCCGAAGGGCAACTTAACACCCATAGAGAAAGAGGACTTATTACACATGATACAGGAAGAAAAGCTCGCTCACGACGTTTACACTACCCTATACGAGAAGTGGAAATTGCCTATATTCCAGAACATAGCGAGAAGTGAGAGCACGCACATGGCCGCGGTTGCGATGCTCCTACAGAAGTACAACCTCACGAATCCGGTAGTGAACATGAACGTTGGTCAATTCGCGAACTCGACTTTCACAGAGCTATACAACAAGCTGGTCGAGGAGGGTAGCAAGAACGTTACGGCTGCTTTAAAGGTTGGAGCTCTCATAGAGGATCTCGACATCTACGACCTGCAGAAGTGTATCAATCAGACTGACAAACCGGACATAAAGCTCGTTTACAACAACCTGATGAAGGGATCAAGAAACCACATGAGAGCTTTCGTTTCCACGCTCGAGAAGTACAACGCGACTTACACGCCACACTACATAAGCCAGCAGGAGTTCGAGCAGATTATCTCTACTCCAACTGAAAGGGGAATGAAGTAGTTTTAATGAATTTTACCTCCTAACTTTTTGTTTTTTGTTCATGTTATTTTCCAAAACGATTACCAACGCTATTACCAGAACTTTGTCAAAAACGAACGTCTACCAACACTCATTCGATACCTCTCCTTAGAACTGCACGGATAACTGGGATCAATCCAGCTTAAGGCGGTCATCAACCTCTCTGAGCCTTGTCAGATTTTTTAAGTCCAGAAAGAAGTTAACTCTAATCTTGATATTTCTACTTTAAAAGTCCAACACGAGTTAGGATAACGCAAAGTACATGAGATCAAACAGGCAAGCAAACAGAGCAAGCAAAAGCTTAGCTCTCAGCTTAGACCTCCTCCACGAATACTCTGTTCATCTCCCTTACATAGCCGACTGCAATTCCCTCTCTCCTTGCCCTCTTTCTGAGGTCCCTGTCGTTCGTGATTAGCACACAACCTCTTTGCTTGCACAGCTCTATCAATGCCATATCTGTGCCTGCAGAGCTGACCTCAACAACCTCCACGCCCTCCTTATCGATAAGCTGGAGGGCAAACCTCGCAGCCCTGCTGTACTTACCTCCAAGCTTATCCCTCAGCACTTCGAGCTCCTCCACAACGCCGGATGGTACAAGAAACTTCGAAAACCCAAACAGCCTTAGCTCCCCGAAAACATCAACCTTTGCCGAGTAAATGTACATCAGCACATTCGTGTCCAGCACAGCACATTTCGGGTTCATGTTTTTCTTCTTTGGCTTTACGGTTTTATTTATTTTAATTATTTTAATTATTTACCTTTTCGCTCATAATTAAAATGCAGCTAAAAACAATAAAGTTAAATCATCTTATAGTCCCAGCCCCTATCAGCCTCCACCTTGAACCTACTCTCCTGCTTATAGCAACCCTCCACCCACTCTCAGCACAGACTGGTCTTTTCAGCTTCACCTCGACCACGTCATCTCTCGCAGAGGTTACAACTCCGAGGGTTATCGCCGTACCGACGCTTAGCATGAGCGGTTCGTTCATCTTTATCTTCTCGACCGCAAGCTCCTCTTCCGTTCCAACGACTCTCTCGAGCAACTTAACGTCCATCGCAAACTCGAAGAGTACTCCCGGCAGATCTTTCTCCTTTCCGAGCACGTTTCCTACCAATGCATCGCTCTTCGTAAGGTATGGGTCAAGCTTCGTAGCTACTCCTATGAGTCCTCCAGGTGTCGCTTCCTCGACTGACTTCCCGGAGGCCATTATGCCGACAACTTCAGAGTGAAGTTCCTCCCAAGTTCCTCTCTTCTCGTCCCTTATTCCCGGCCTTATCGTTATCTCGTCTCCGACCCTCAACTTACCCCTCGCAAGGCTTCCTCCAACCACTCCTCCAATCAGCTTTTCTGGAGGAGTTCCCGGCTTGTTGACGTCGAAGCTCCTCGCTATGTGCATTAGGGGTGGAGCGTCCAAATCCCTCTTCGGAGTTGGAATGGTCTCTTCTATTGCCTCTATTAGGGCGTCGAGGTTCACCTTCTGCTGAGCTGAAATTGGAATTATTGGGGCGTTCTCGGCTATCGTACCTTTCACGAACTCCTTTATCTCCCTGTAGTTCTCGAGAACTCTCTCCTTCGAAACTATGTCTATCTTGTTTTGGGCTATAACAATCTTGTCAACCCCTATTATCTCGAGAGCCATCAAGTGCTCTTTTGTCTGGGGGCGCGGACACTTCTCGTTCGCTGCTATGACGAGAACTGCCCCATCCATAAGGGCTGCTCCGCTCAGCATCGTAGCCATCAGAGTTTCGTGCCCGGGGCTGTCGACGAAGCTCACAGTCCTGAGAATCTCCGTTTCGCTACCGCACCTCGGACAGATTTTCTCGACTGTGTACGCGTATGGAGGCTCGCACTTCGGGCATTTCCTGAAAGTAGTGTCAGCGTAACCGAGCCTTATAGAAATTCCCCTTTTCAACTCCTCGCTGTGCCTGTCAGTCCAGACACCGCTCAGAGCGGCGACAAGAGTGGTTTTACCGTGATCAACGTGACCAATCATGCCAATGTTAACTTCCGGTAAAGGCACATCGTCTTTCATGCGTTATTCGGCTTGTGGCATGTTTTAAAAATGTTTCATCCTTTGCATAAGTGGCATTGCAGGGCAGAATTGTAGGTGTTTCTGGTTGGTTGGGACGGAAGGTTGTAGTTGCAAAGCGCTATATGTGGTGAAAGATTCAATGTTCCCTACACAATTGTGATGACTGCGCTAAAGAACAGGAACAACATCCCCGCACCTCGACGTTCTACCTGCGTGCCGGTAGAGTTAGTGATGGCCTTGTACACCTCAGGCATCCTTCAGTACACCCACAGATACACAACAAAAACCTATATTTTAATGGCAATTATTATAAACCTTCGGTTATAATAACGGAGATTACACCAAGAAGAGAACTTGAAGAGACTTTGAAGGACTACAGATGGTTGCTCGTATACGGGAGGAAGACGGGAAAGACGTTTTACGTAAGGGAGAGAGCAAAAATGTTGGGGTGTGGGACTGGTTGGATTTTCTGAGAAAGATTTAATTCTTCGTTTAGAATATCTAAATTAACTTAATTATGAGACTATGACATCAGAAAACAAAATTTTGTTAATTGAACTTTAAATAAAATCAGTACTCAAATACTATACTCCTCCTCTCAACCATGAAACCCTTCTCCCTGAGCTCTCTCTCGAAGGCCTCGAGTTCCTCAGCGTTTCTCACAAACTTCCTTGCCTCCACCACGAACACTTCCTCGATCTGCTCCACATCTCTCACCTCCATGCACTTTAGTTTACTACGTCATATATAAATCTATGCTTCGTCAATCACCGTAATAGTTCGAAAAGAGT
>JAMOMT010000032.1 GCA_027066965.1 Archaeoglobaceae archaeon | reverse complement strand
TGTCCGTCGCTCGAAGAACTGAGAGAGCTGAAGAACCCGGTATTTGTCTTCGGTAACCCAAGAGAGGGTGTGCAGGAAATAGCCAGTAGGCTTGGAGTTGAGCTGAAGGCTGAGAGAGTATGGAACTTCGTTCCCTCACAGGGGACCGAAACCGTAAGGCTGGAGGAAGCGTTGCTCACAACCCTGGCGATCTACAACTTCGTGGCGGGAGGTTCTGTCTGAATGATGTAAGTTAGGTTTGGGATCCGAAAGGATCCGTTTACGCTAATCAAGTAACGCCGGAAAGGTGGTAGGTAATGAAGGAACACAGGCCGAGAAGGGGTTCCCTTGCGTACAGCCCGAGAAAGAGAGCCAGTAGGATAGTTCCAAGGATAAGGGCTTGGCCCGAATGCAGCGAGACAAGGCTACTCGGCTTTGCCGGTTATAAAGCCGGCATGACGCACGTTGTGATTGTGGACGATAGGAAGAACTCCCCGACTTACGGGGAAGAGATAGTGATTCCTGTAACGGTGCTCGAAACTCCGCCGATGAAAGTGGCTGGGGTAAGAGTTTACAGGAAGACTACCTACGGTCTTGAGATAGCCGGAGAGGTTTGGAGCGACAACCTCGACTCCCAGCTTGCGAGGAGGCTCCAGCTGCCGAAGAAGAGTGGAGATGCTGAAAAGCTGAAGGAGCTCGACGGAATTGCTGAGGTCAGGGTTATAACCTACACCCAGCCTTACCTGATAACTGGAGTGCCGAAGAAGGTGCCTGATGTCATGGAGTACAAGGTCGGAGGAGATGTCGAATCAGCTTTAGACTACGCGATATCCAAGCTCGGCAACGAGGTCAAGGTTGGAGAGGTTTACAGCGAGGGAGCAATTGTCGATGTGCTTTCAATAACCAAGGGCAAGGGCTTCCAGGGCCCAGTTAAGAGGTGGGGGGTCATAACTCTCGATGCAAAGCACGCGAGGAGCAGCAAGCACCGCAGGGTCGGATGCCTTGGACCATGGAACCCGCACCACATAAGGTGGACCGTTCCGCAAGCAGGACAGATGGGGTTCCACCAGAGAACCGAGTATAACAAGAGGATAATAAAGATAGGGGAGAACGGGGAGGAGATAACTCCTGTGGGCGGCTTCCCGCACTACGGAGTCGTCAGAAGCAACTACATGCTGATAGCTGGAAGCGTGCCTGGGTGCGTTAAGAGGCTCGTGAGGGTTAGAGACGCAATAAGGCCGCCCAAGGCTCAGTATGATGGTGTCAACCTGATTTATGTGAGCACGACATCCAAGCAGGGGAGATGAAGATGAAAGCGAAGGTTTACTCTCTTACGGGAGATGTTGTTGAGGAAATAGAACTGCCCGAGGTATTCAACGAACCTTTCAGGCCGGACATAATAAGGAAGGCTGTTCATGCTATCCAGAGCCACAGGAGGCAGCCCTACGGAACCAACCCCCTCGCCGGAATCGACTACGCTGCTGAGAACTGGGGGCCTGGGCATGGATACGCGAGAGTGCCTAGGCTTAAGACCGGCAACAGAGCAGCTAAAGTTCCTCAGGCTGTGAAGGGTAGGAGGTGCCACCCTCCGAAACCTCAGAAGAAGTGGGACGAGAAGATAAACAGGAAAGAAATGAGGAAAGCACTCAAGTCGGCCATAGCTGCGACTGCTAACCCCGAAATCGTTAGAGAAAGAAACCACATCTTCGAAGGAGAGCTACCAAAGGTAGTTGTTGACGACTTTGAGAACGTTTCCAGAACTAAGGACGTAGTATCTGCTTTGAAGGCTATAGGAGTTTACGCTGACGTCGAGAAAGCTGCGAACAGCAAGAGAGTTAGGGCCGGAAAGGGCAAGATGAGGGGCAGGAGGTACAAGACGAAAAAGAGCTTGCTGATAGTTGTGGGCAACCTTTCTCCAGTCATGACAGCTGCGAGGAACCTGCCGGGAGTTGATGTTGTTCTGGCTAAGGATTTGAATGTCGAACTTCTCGCTCCCGGCACTCACGCTGGCAGGCTTACCGTGTGGACTAAATCGGCTCTCAACGTTCTGGAGGGGTGGTTATGCTGATAAAGTGCTTCCTCGTTACGGAAAAGAGCACTGCAGAGCTCGAGAAGAACATCCTGACAGCAATAGTAGACATTCACGCGAGGAAGCCAGACATAAAGAGGGAGATCGAGAGACTGTTCAACGTGGAGGTTGAGAAGGTTAACACTCTCATCACTCCGAAAGGAGAGAAGAAGGCTTACATCAAGCTGAAGCCGGATTACTCGGCTGAGGAAGTGCTTTCGAGGCTTGGAGTGTTCTAAAGAGGTGGTTTGAATGGGTAAGCGTATAATTTCCCAGAACAGGGGGAGAGGGACTCCCACGTACACAGCTCCGTCTCACAAGTATAAGGCTGACTTGAAACACCTGCCCTTCAGGCAGGAGGTTGTGAAAGCCAAGGTGATAGCGATAGAGCACGATCCAGCGAGAAACGCTCCAATAGCCCTCGTAAAACTACCCGATGGAAGGGAAGAATACATAATCGCCACCGAGGGCATGGGGACTGGAGATGTTGTGGAGGCTGGAGCAAACGTTGAGCTTAAACCGGGCAACATAACCATGCTGAAGAACATACCTGAGGGAACTCCGATATGCAACGTAGAGGCTCAGCCGGGAGATGGAGGAAAGTTCGCGAGGGCGAGTGGAACTTTCGCTTTAGTGGTCTCTCACGAGGAAGATAGGGTGCTCGTTCAGATGCCTTCTGGACAGCTCAAGTGGTTCGATCCGAAGTGCAGGGCGATGATTGGTGTTGTTGCTGGGGGAGGAAGGACTGACAAGCCGTTCGTCAAGGCGGGGAAGAAGTACTACAAGATGAAGAGCAAGGCTGCGAAGTGGCCGAGGGTTAGGGGAGTCGCGATGAATGCAGTTGACCATCCGTTCGGTGGAGGTAAGCACCAGCACGTTGGAAAGCCGAAAACTGTCAGCAGGAACGCTCCGCCCGGCAGGAAGGTTGGTAGCATAGCTGCGAGGAGAACGGGTGTTAGGAGATAATTTTGTTATTTTCACTTTCAGGTTACTCGCAAAAGGGGGTTAGGATAATGGCGCTTAAGAGTAAGGTCGTGAGACCGAAGGAGTTCAAGTATAGGGGTTACTCGATAGAAGAGTTGAAGCAGATGAGTTTGGAGCAAATAGCCGAGCTTTTGCCTGCGAGAGAAAGGAGGAAAATAAAGAGGGGCTTTACGGAGCAGGAGGAGAAACTGCTGAGGAAACTGAGAAAGAAAGACGCAGTGAGAACTCACTGCAGGGACATGGTAGTATTGCCTGAAATGGTCGGCAAGACGATATTCGTCCACAACGGAAAGGACTTCGTTAGGGTGGAGATAAAGCCGGAAATGATTGGTCATAGGCTGGGAGAGTTCGCCCTCACAAGGAAGTTCGAGAAACACTCTGGTCCGGGAGTCGGAGCTACGAGGAGCAGCAAGTTCGTGCCTCTGAAGTGAGGTAAGTGAGGTGATTGAATGGCTCGCGTAAAGTACGCTTACACACCCAAAAATCTGGACAAGGCTGTAAGAGCGATGGGTTACGAGATGCCGATCAGCTTCAAGCACGCGATGGAGATATGCAGGGAGCTGAGAGGCAAGAAGATAGAGGAGGCGAAGAAGTACCTCGAGGAAGTAATAGCGATGAAGAGGGCAGTTCCTTTCCGCAGGCACAAGAAGAAAGTGGCTCACCGCAGAGGGCTTGAAGGTTGGTACGCTGGCAGGTATCCTCAGAAGGCAGCTAGGTACATTCTCAAGGTCCTCAAAAACCTCGAGGCTAATGCTGACTACAAGGGCTTGGACAAGGAAGAGCTGATTATTACTCACGCTCAGGCGAAGATGGGCAGGAAGCTGAAGAGGTACATGCCAAGAGCTTATGGCAGAGCAACGCCGAGGTTCAAAATCTACACGACCGTTGAGTTCGTCGCTGAAGTATCTGGGAGTGAGGAGGCGTAAGCATGGCAGTGGAGAGAAAGTTTGTGGAGGACAGGGTAAGGAAGATGAAAGTGAAGGAGTGGATGCACAAGGAGATCAGGAACGCTGGATTCGGCGGAGTTGACATAACGAGGACACCTCTTGGCACTCAGGTTACTCTGTTCGTCGAGAGACCGGGACTCGTTATAGGCAAGGGAGGAAGGAGGATAAAGGCTCTCACAGAGAAGCTAAAGGAGTTCGGTATAGAGAACCCGCAGGTAGGAGTCGAGGAAATAGACAAGCCGGAGTTCAACGCCCAGCTCATGGCTTCCCTGCTCGCGAGAGCTCTCGAAAGGGGATGGTACTTCAGGAAAGCTGGCTATAGGTTCCTCTACAGGATAATGGAAGCTGGAGCTAAAGGATGCGAGATAATAATTAGCGGAAAGCTCACGAGCGAGAGAGCAAGAACTGAGAAGTTCCTTGCTGGAACAATGGTTCACACTGGAGAGCCAGCCTGCAGCATGGTGAAAACAGGGTTCGACATAGCGATAAAGAAGCTCGGAGTTCTTGGAGTAACTGTCAAGATCATCCCGCCAGACGTTACTCTCCCCGACGAGTTCGAAGTAAAGGACGTTAAGCTTGAGACTGTGGAGGGAACGGAGAGACAGCCAGAGCCAGCAGGAGGCGAGGTAGTAGAGACGGAGGCCGAGAAAGTGGAGGCCGAGGGCGAGAATACCGGGTCTGAAGAGTGAAGAGAGTAGAGGTGGGGTGGTCTGAATGAAGATGAAGGAGATCAGGGAAATGAGCAGGGAGGACAAAATTAAAAAACTCAGGGAACTCGAAATGGAACTTCTCAAGCTTAGGACTCTATCGAGGAGTGGTGGAGCTCTCGAGAACCCCGGAAGGCTAAAAGCGATAAGAAAGGACATCGCCAGAATAAAGCTCGCTCTGGCCGAGGAAGGCTACAGGGCATGAAGCTGAAGAACTCCCCCGCCCTCGTGATAGCGGATGAGTGGATAGGGCTTGAGGTGGAGGTCGTGGAAAGCCCAAATCCTTGTGAGGTTGGAATAAAGGGTGTCGTGATAGACGAGACTATGAAAACGTTCAGAATAGAGACCGACAGAGGAGTTAAAGTTGTGGAGAAGAGAGGAAGAACGTTTCGTGTTAAGTACGGGAAGTGGGTGCTGAGGGTAAGGGGGGACCTCGTAGCCTTCAGGCCGGAGGAGCGGATAAAGAAAGGGATCATGCTCATAAAGAGGGCAAAGGGTATTAAGCTGTAAAAAGTTTAATATTTAGGTTAATATATAAAAAAATCAAGGTGATGGTGATGAGGGATATAGGTTTGGATGTAAAGCCTCCCGAGAGGGAGTGTGATGACAAGAACTGCCCCTTCCACGGTAACTTGCCAGTAAGGGGGCAGGTGTTCAGAGGAAGGGTTGTGAAGACGTACGAGAGGTCTGCAGTAATAGAGAGGGAGATGCTCCGCTACGTGCCGAAGTACGAGAGGTACCTGAAAAAGAGGAGCAAGCTGCACGCTCACAATCCTAAGTGCATAAACGCGAAGCCAGGGGACATAGTAATCGTTGCCGAGTGCAGGCCGATAAGCAAGACGAAAAGCTTCGTGATAGTTGAAAAAGTGAAGGAGGCTGAGGAGGTATGAAGAGCATAAAGGCGAAGATCCCCAAGGCCCTGCCGACGGGAGCTCGCCTGATTTGCGCTGACAACACGGGTGCGAGAGAAGTGGAGATCATAGCTGTTAGGGGTTACAGGGGCGTTAGGAGGAGATACCCTGCTGCTGGAGTTGGAGACATAGTGATAGTTACGGTGAAGAAGGGAACTCCCGAAATTAGAAAGCAGGTTCACTACGCAGTAATAGTCAGACAGAGGAAGGAGTACCGCAGGCCTGACGGAACTAGAGTTAAGTTCGAGGACAACGCCGCCGTTATAACTGACCCGAAGGGCAACCCGAAAGGAACTGAGATAAGAGGAGCTGTGGCGAGGGAAGCAGCGGAAAGGTTTAGCAAGATTGGCTCTCTTGCCTCCGCGATAATCTAAGGGGTGTTGTAAATGGTAAGCAAGCAGCCGAGGAAGCAGAGGAAGAGCCTGTACAACGCAAAGCTCCACCAGAGGCACAAGTTTTTGCATGCCACTCTCTGTAAGAAGCTGAGAGAGAAGTATGGAAAGAGGGCTGTGAGAGTAAGGAAGGGAGACAAAGTTAAGATAATGAGGGGTAAGTTCGCAGGACACGAGGGCAGGGTGCTTGAGGTTGACATGAAGAACTATCGCATAACGGTTGATGGTGCAACTACGAAGAAGGTCGACGGAACTGAGGTGGCAGTTCCAATACACCCTTCAAACGTCATGATCCTCGAGTTTAAGGAAGTTGACGACGTGAGAAAGAAGATACTCGAGAGGAAGTGATAGAATGCACCAGAAAAGGCTTTCAGCTCCTAAAACGATAAAGATCCCAAGGAAAGTTGCGAAGTGGGTCGTGAAGACGGGCCCAGGACCGCACAACAAGAATGCCGTGCCACTGCTCGTCGTTGTTAGAGATTACCTCAAGCTCGCTGACAACGCGAGAGAGGCGAGGAGGATAATAGCTGCTGGAGAAATACTGGTTGACGGAAGACCAAGGAAGGATTACAAGTTCCCTGTAGGTCTTTTCGACGTCATCTCAATTCCAAAGCTCAACAAAACGTACAGGATGCTCTTTGACGAGAAAGGTCGATATGTGCCAAAGGAGGTTGAGGACGGGAACCTCAAGCTGTACAAGATAAAGAACAAGACCGTGATAAGAGGAGGGAAGGTTCAGCTTAACCTCTTCGACGGCACGAATATACTTGCCGACAACAGCTACAAGACAAAGGACAGCATACTTGTAAAGATTCCGGAAAAGGAGATAGTTGACCACCTGAAGTTCGAGGAAGGAGCTCTCGTCATGATCGTTGGTGGAACTCACGCTGGAGAGCTTGGACACATAAAGGAGTACAAGGTGGTTAGAGGTTCTGCACCAAACCTCGTCACGATAGAAGGTGAGGAAGGGACTATAACGACGATAGAGGATCACGTATTCGTTGTCGGAAAGCCGGGTGGAAAGCCAGTGATCGATTTGGGAGTGTGATTGGGAGCGTGATACTATGAGCGTTGTTGAAGCTGTGGAAGCAAGGCCTAAATCGAAGGAGAACCCGATGAGGGAGATACTCATAGATAAGGTAGTGATAAACATCGGAGTCGGGGAGAGCGGAGAGAGGCACAGGAAAGCAATGCAGTTGCTTGAGCAGTTAACTGGCCAAAAACCAACTGCAACCTACGCTGAGAAGACTATAAAGAACTTCGACATCAGGAAGGGAGAGGCTATAGGGGTCAAGGTAACGCTGAGGGGAGAGAAGGCCGAGAAGTTTCTGAGAGATGCCCTCACGGTTAAGGAGTTCAAGCTCAGGAGAAGACAGGTTGGAAAGGGAGAGTTCTCCTTCGGAATTGCAGAGCACATAGACCTGCCGGGAGTCAGCTACGACCCGGACATGGGTATATTTGGAATGGATGTCTGCGTTTCGCTCAGGAGGAGGGGCTACAGGGTTGCAAGGAGGAAGATCGCGAGAGCTAAAGTTGGCAAGAAACACAGGATAACGAGGGAAGAAACGATCGAGTGGCTGAAGGCCTTCGGCGTCGAAGTCGTTTAACGTTGGGGGTGATGCTCGTGAAGGAGAGGAAGAAGGTTTTCGGCAGGGGAGCAAACCAGTGCAGGAGATGCGGAAGAAAGTCCGGGCTCGTTAGGAAGTACGGCCTCTATCTCTGCAGGCAGTGCTTTAGGGAAGTTGCGAGCGAGCTCGGTTTTAAGAAGTACTGGTAACGGTGATCTGTCATGAGTTTGAGCGACACTCTTTCAAACGCCATGTCGGCTATAAAGAACGCGGAGAGCTGCGGGGCTGGAAAGTGCGAGATTAGGCCAGCCTCCAAACTTGTTGGAAACGTGCTGAGGGTGATGAAGGACTACGGCTACATAAAGAGCTTTGAGTACAAGCACGACAGGCAGGGAGGAATGTTCGTAGTTGAGCTCTCCGGTAGGATAAATGACTGTGGAGCTGTCAGGCCGAGATTCTCTGTAAAGAAGACGGAGTACGAGAAGTTCGAGAAGAGGTTCCTTCCAGCGAGGGACATGGGTATTCTGATAGTTTCGACGGTTAAGGGAGTCATGTCTCAGAAAGAGGCAAGGGAGAGGGGGCTTGGAGGAATACTGCTCGCCTACGTGTTCTGAGGTGGTAGCGATGCTTCAGGTAAAGCAGAGGGTTGAGAGGGTTGTTGAGGTGCCAGAAGGTGTTGAGGTTAGCGTTGAGGGAGACGACGTCTCAGGCTACGTTGTTAAGGTTAAGGGCCCTAAAGGAGAGAATTCCAAGCGTTTGAAGTTCAGAGATGTTCACATAGCTGTTGAGGACGGCAAAGTGAGGGTTTACACGGATAGCATCAAGAAGAAGCAGAGGGCAATGGTTGGCACTTTCGCGGCTCACATAAGGAATCTGATAAAGGGAGTTAATGAGGGCTTCCAGTACAAGCTCAAGCTTGTTTACTCCCACTTCCCCGTAAAGCTTAGAGTTGAGGGTAACGAAGTCGTTATTGAGAACTTCCTCGGCGAGAAGTACCCGAGGAGGGCGAAGATTGTTGGCAGAGCTCAGGTGAAGATAAACGGAAATGACATCATAGTAGAGGGGATAGACAAGGAGGAGTGCGGTCAAACTGCTGCGAACCTCGAGCAGACTACAAGGATTAAGAACCTTGACATCAGGGTGTTCCAGGACGGTATATACATAGTTGAGAAACCTTGATGAGGTGGTTTGAATGGCAAAATCAATTTCAACTCTCCTAAGGCTCAGGAGGAGGCTTAAAAGCAGGAAACCCGAGTTCAGGAGGTACGAGTCTCACAAGAAACTCAGGCTGAGAGACAAGGGGTGGAGGAGGCCGAGGGGTAGGCACAACAAGCTCAGGCAGATGCACGGAGGTAAGTGGAGTGGCAGAGCTCTGGTTAGGGTTGGCTACGGTTCTCCCGCTGCTGTCAGGGGATTACATCCGTGCGGGAAGGAGGAGGTACTCGTGTACAACCCGTCCCAGCTTGACTCCGTAAACCCCGAAACTCAGGTAGTGAGGATAGCCTCCTCCGTTGGAATGAAGAAGAGGCTTGCAATAGAAGATAAAGCGAAAGAGCTCGGAATAAAGGTGCTTAACCCCACACATGGAGGTGAGTGAAGTGAACGTAGCGTTTCAGAGAAAGCTCGCTGCGCAAATTCTCAAGTGTGGGGAGAACAGAATATGGATAGACCCGAACGCTCTCGAGGATGTCAGTTCAGCATCAACTAAGGACGACGTTAGAGAGCTGATAGAGAGCGGAGTGATAAAGAGGAAGCCAGTCAAGGGTATAAGTAGAGCCCGCATAAACGCGAGGAAGGCTCAGAGGAGGAAGGGAAGGAGGAGAGGACACGGAAGGAGGAAGGGCAAGAAGACGGCAAGAATGCCGAGAAAGGAGCAGTGGATGACGAGAATAAGGGCGATAAGGAGGAGGCTCAGGTACTTGAGAGATTCCGGGATAATAGACAGGAGAACTTACAGGATGCTCTACATGAAGGCGAAGGGTGGAGAGTTCAGGAGCGTTGCTCACCTTAACGCTTACCTTGAGTCACAGGGTATAATCAAAAGTTAATCTAAAGAGGTGGTTTAATTGGCGAAAGGTCCGAGGTATAGGGTTAAGTACAGGAGGAGAAGAGAGGGTAAAACTAATTACAGGAAGAGACTCAAGCTCCTCCTTTCGAAGAAACCCCGGTTAGTTGTCAGGATTACGAACAAAAGGATAATTGCTCAGATCGTGGAGTATGCACCGGAGGGAGACAAGGTACTTGTAGCGGCGGACTCCTCTAAGCTCAAACAGTACGGCTGGAAGGGCGATGAAAACAACACTCCTGCTGCTTACCTCACCGGAGTGCTGATAGCAAAGATGGCCGAGAAGGCTGGAATTAGCGAGGCCGTGCTCGATATCGGGTTGCACTCTCCAACGAGAGGTTCTAGGGTCTTCGCGGTTCTGAGAGGAGCTGTAGAAGCAGGATTAGATGTTCCTCACAGCGAAGAAGTGTTTCCGGACGACTCGAGAGTTAGGGGAGAGCACATAGCTGCTTACTACGAAGCTCATCCTGAGAAGTTCGCGAAGTACGAGGAGAGGGGTTTGAGTCCCTCCCAGCTTCCGGATCACGTTGACGAGGTTAAAGAAAAGATAATGAACGAGGTGTAAGAATGGAGGGGGATTGGGTTCCAAGAACGAGGCTCGGAAAGCTCGTTGCTGAAGGTAAGATAAAGACGATGGACGAAGCGATAGCGAGCGGTTTGCCTTTGAAAGAGCCGGAGATAGTTGACATCCTTCTCCCTGAGCTTTACGACGAAGTTCTTGACATATCAATGGTTCAGAGGATGACTGACAGCGGAAGGAGGACGAAGTTCAGAGTAACTGCTGTAGTTGGAAACAAGGATGGCTACGTTGGAGTTGGAGTTGGCAAAGCCGCCCAGGTCGCTCCTGCCATACAAAAGGCAGTTAACAACGCGAAACTCAACATCTTCAAAGTTCAGAGGGGTTGTGGCTCTTGGGAGTGTGGCTGTGGAACTGAACACTCCATACCGTGCAAGGTTACGGGCTCCGCTGGAAGTGTAAGAGTAACTCTCATTCCCGGGCCAAAGGGCCTTGGCCTTGTTGCAGGAGAGGTTGCGAGGAAGGTTCTTGAGCTTGCGGGAGTCAAGGATGTCTGGACTTTCACGAAGGGCAAGACTAAAACGACAATAAACTTTGCTAGAGCTACTTACGAGGCTTTGAAGCAGACGATGTACATCAAAAAATGAAATGAAGAGAGGTGATACCGATGGGTGTTTATGCAGTAGTGAGGCTCAGGGGAACAGTTGATGTTAACAGGAAGATCAAGGACACACTCAAGATGCTTAGGCTTCACAAACGTTACCACTGCGTCGTCGTGCCTGACAATCCTTCTTACAGGGGAATGTTGCAGGTAGTGAAGGACTACGTTGCCTACGGGGAGATTGGGGCTGAAACTCTTGCGATGCTGTTGAGGAGGAGAGGAAGGCTTACTGGCAACAAGAGGCTAACGGACGAGTATGTCAGGGAGAACTCTCCTTACAGCTCGATAGACGAGTTCGCTAAAGCCATCGTAGAGGGAAAAGCAAAGCTTAAAGACCTACCAGGCTTGAAGCCAGTATTCAGGCTACATCCGCCGAGGAAGGGGCTAAAGAACATAAAGTGGCACTACCCCCTCGGCGATCTCGGCAAGCACGGGGAGATTGAAAAGCTGCTTGAGAAGATGAGGTAACGGGGGTGAAATCTTGCCCAAGCCGAAGATAAAGAAGATAAGGGGTTCAAGGACATGCGGGAGTGGATCTCACAAGAACAACAGTAGAGGAAGGGGTTGCAGGGGCGGCTCCGGAAACGCTGGAATGTTCAAACACAAGTACATCAAAGCCATAAAGGAGGGCTACGACATAGGAAAGTACGGCTTCAATAGGCCTAAAGCTGTCCGCTCCGACCTCAAGGCAATAAAGGCGGTCAAGGAAACCCTCAGGGAGCTCAAAAACGAGGGCAAGCTCGACGACTACACTTACCGCTACCTCTACTCACGCCCCGAGCTCAACGTTGGCGAACTTAGCTATATCATAGACAGGCTTGTGGAGCTTGGGCTCGCAAGCAAGGAAGGAGATGTTTACAGCGTCAACCTCGACGAACTCGGATACTCGAAGCTTCTTGGCACGGGCGTTGTTGACAAGGCGATAAAGGTGACAGTGTTCAAGGCAACCCCGAAAGCTGTAGAGAAGATAGAGGCTGCTGGAGGAAGCGTGGAAACCCTTTAAATTTTTATACCCTTCGTAGTTTCCCTTCTCAGATTTCAGACTTTAGGGAGGCTGGAGAATGGACGAAGTACTTAGGAAACTGCAGCCATATTTCGAAAAAATTCCGAGTGTTTCGAGACCAAAAAGACATGTACCTTTTAAGGAAAAGTTTGCTTGGACCGTAATAATACTGCTGCTGTATTTCGTGCTTTCAAACGTTCCGCTTTTTGGCCTTTCCCCGCAATCCATAGACCTTTTTGCAAGGTTTAGGGCATTCTTCGCGGGGAAGGGCGGTACGATTATAGCTCTCGGTATAGGGCCAATAGTCACCGCATCAGTTATAGTTCAGCTTCTCGTCGGAGCAGGCATAATAGAACTTGACCTGACTGACCCAGACGATCAGGCAGCCTATCAAGACTTCCAGAGGTTTCTGGTTCTGGTAATGATAGCTCTGGAAGCTCTGCCTCAGATACTTGGAGGGTTCTTAAAGCCGAGCGTTGAAGTCGCTCACGCCCTTGGCGTGTCTCCAGCTGTTATCTCAGCTTTGCTCTTCATCCAGTTGTTCATAGGTGGAGTCCTGATAGTCTACATGGATGAAGTAGTTTCGAAGTGGGGTATTGGTAGTGGTGTCAGCCTCTTCATTCTTGCCGGTATATCCCAGGCAATAGTGACGGGCCTAATAAACTGGATAGTTCCTACTGGAAGCAAGCTTCCTGCTGGAATAATACCTAGGTGGATATGGATTGCCCAACACATGAGTGCGGCTGAACTGATGACGTTGGCTGGCATAAAGTTCGTACTCATAGATGGAGGAGTTCTCGCTTTAATAACGACCGCCATAATAATATTGCTCGTCGTTTACGCTGAAGGAACGAGGGTCGAAATTCCCCTCTCTCACTCAATGGTCAGGGGTGCGAGGGGTCGCTACCCGCTCAAGCTTATCTACACCAGCGTTCTGCCGATGATATTCGTCAGGGCATTGCAAGCGAACATAGAGATATTTGGGCTCATACTCTACAGGCACGGAATCAAAATACTGGGTGAGTATGTCGGCACTCAGCCGGTGAACGGTATCATGTACTTACTCAACCCGATAAGGGGGCCGAACGACTGGATACCTGAGCTTGTCAAGGCGAAGTACAAGCTCATGGTTGAGACATACCACATCCACATACCTCCGCCTCCCGACTGGATGATATTCTTGCACTTGCTGACGGATGCAACGATACTGATAATAGGCGGTGTGCTGTTCTCCATATTCTGGATGGAGACGTCGGGAATGGATCCGAAGACGATAGCGGAACAGCTCGCAAAGTCTGGAATGCAGATACCTGGTTTCAGGAAGAACCCGAGAGTGCTCGAGAAAGTTCTCGAGAGGTACATACCCAAAGTCACTGTCGTTGGTGGTGCTGTGATCGGTGCTCTCACTTTGATAGCTAACATGCTCGGGACGATAGGACACGTTACCGGAACAGGTCTGCTGCTTGCAGTTAGCATAGCATACCAGTATTACGAGGACCTTGCCAAGGAGCAGCTCACAGAAATGCATCCGATGATCAGGAAGATACTTGGAGAGGAGTAGCTGGTGGTGTGGAGGATGAAGGAGACAGTAAAGAAAATCGTTGATATATTTTTTATAACGTTTGGAATATTCGCGTTCTTCGGGATATTCGACCCTAAAATTCTGTTTGGTTTGGCCAAGGCAGTTGACTTCGTCCTTCATCCCTTACTCTCTCTGCCAATAATTCTCGTCATATTCGTGCTCGCTTTGTTTACGGGTCTCTACTCCACTGCAATTCAGTGGGCTTTCGTCGACATAGAAGAGATGAAGAGGATCCAGAAGGAGGTCATGCAGTTCCAGAAGGAATACATGGAGGCGATGAAGAGCGACAACAAGTACAAACTCAAGAAGCTCGAGGAGAAGCAGAAGGAGATACAGCAGATGCAGAGTCAGCTCATGGCTCCCCAGTTCAAGGTCATGTTCTACTCCATGGCCGTCACCATGCCGATATTCTACTGGCTACTCTACGTGATATACGGAGAGAACCTCTCTCACGGACTCAGAGCAGCTTACTCAAGTGCGAGCAAGTACATGGTTTACGCTCCATTCTTCGGTCACATACACGTGAGCCATCCCATAATCGGATTTCCCTTCCCGATCCCATGGTGGATATTCTGGTACTTCATGTGTTCGATGCCTCTCACGATACTCATCAGGAAAGCTCTTCACATGTAGGCTTTTCTAGCGGCAAAGGCTTGTAAACAAGAGCGAAAGGTGAGATGATGAGAATAGCGATTTCCGGACCCCCAGGGAGCGGGACGACGACAGTTGCTAGGCTAGTCTCAGAGAAGCTCGGTTACGAGCTGATTTCCGCTGGGGAGATATTCAGAAGGATGGCGAGGGAAAGAGGGTGCACTCTGGAAGAGTTCAGCAGGATCGCGGATGAGAACGAGGAGATAGATGTCTACATAGACAGGACTCAGAAGGAGCTGGCTGAGAGCAGGGAGAACGTAGTGGTCGAGGGGAGGCTATCGGCTTGGATGGTCGAGAGAGCCTTTAAAGTTTACATCTTCGCTCCCGAGGATGTCAGGGTGGAGAGGATAGCTAAGAGGGAGGGTAAGAGCGTCGAGCAGGTTAGAGAGGAGACGAGGAAGAGGGAGGAGTACGAGAGGAGAAGGTACGCCAAGTACTATGGCATAAATGTTGACGACTGGAGTATATACCACTTAATATTCAACTCCGCCTGCTTCGACGCTGAAACGATAGCTGAGATAATCGTTGAAGCTTCGAAGAAGTTCAGGTGTTAGCTCTTTGCATTTGTTCACGAATTTACTCTCGGAAGGGAAAAAGAAAGTTTAAGTTCATTCCCTCGTTCTTCGGAGCATGGTAAAGATATACGTGATCTACAACTTTGGGCAGTACAATCACCTGATCCAGAGGACTCTAAGGGATCTTGGGGCCGAGACTAAGCTCGTGGAGAACACGACTCCAGTGGAGGAGCTGAAAGATGCGGACGGAATAGTTCTGGGGGGTGGCCCCTCCCTCGACAGGACTGGAAACTGCGAGCTATACGTTAAGGAGCTCGACGTTCCAATACTTGGCATATGCTTGGGACACCAGCTGATCGCAAAAGTCTTTGGAGGAGAGGTTGGAAGGGGAAGAGCAGGAGGTTACGCTGAGGTTAAGGTTAGAATTCTAGAGGACGACGAGATATTTGCAGGACTACCGAAAGAGTTGAAGGTCTGGGCGAGCCACATGGACGAAGTTAAGAAGCTGCCTGAGGGATTTAAGAAACTTGCCGAGTCGGACATATGCGACATTGAGGCCATGAGGCACGAGAAGAAGCCGATATACGGAGTGCAGTGGCATCCTGAAGTTTACCACACGGAGAGGGGGGAGGACTTTTACAGAAACTTCATGGAGATATGCAGGCGTTAAATTACGTTTTTTGTGAGGGTAGATTGAAATGGAGATTAAAAAACTGAGTTAAAGGCGAACAGCTCCACTTAGCAATTCCTCCTCCACACCCTCCACAACGGGCTTGTCGTTTAACGCTCGACCTTTGTAAACGACTTCAGCTCTCTCACCTGGGTTAAGCTCAAGATTCCAGATGATAGTCCTCCCTTTCAGTTTCACCTCTCCACCACTTGCGCTCTCCACCTCTCCCTCTACGCTCTCGTAAACTGTGACCCTCTTCCTCGAAGACGTGAAGTTGTACACCTCTAACTTGCACTTCCCGTCGAGCCTAACTCTTCTGACGTAAAAGTTCCCGACCACTCTCGCGACTATTAGTTCGGAGTCCACTTCCTCTTCTTCGAGTATCTCGCTCAGCTTTCTCGCGAGCAGGGGGAGAACTTTTCTGAGAACGTCCTCCTTCTTTTTCTTTCTGACTATCCTCTCCTTTCTGTCGAGATACTCCTTCAGCTTTCTTCCGCACTCCTGCAGCGCGAGCCTGACTTCGTCTATTATCTCCGGCACCGCAGCGACAGCTTCCTTCGACTCGGACGTGTAGGGTATGTTCGTAGAAGCTACGTGCACGAGTATGACCGCTCTTCCAACAGGTAGTTCGTCTCTGCTCTGTTGTAAGCCGTAGTTCTTCCATCTAACGCTCTCAACAGCCTTGGTTAAAGCACACCCTCCCTGCTGGTAGAGCAAAGGAATCTTGTTCGCGTACCTAAGCAGAACAACTCTATCTTCAGATATCTCCCCGCCATAGGCTATTCCCGCCTCCACGAGGAAAGGATGACCGGAATAAACTTTGGGTTTCCTCGTAACTGCGTAAACGAACTCGGGTTTGAACTCCTCCTGAAGACTCCTCGCTATGTTTGCCTCTCCTATTGGAGAGAGGCAGTCCGTTGGTGGTGGCAAGAACTCTGTCTCGGAAAATGCCTTTAGGAGAGCCATCGCTTCTTTCCTCGTGAGGAGTTGCGGTGAGCAGTTAGGCTTGAGTCC
>JAMOMT010000031.1 GCA_027066965.1 Archaeoglobaceae archaeon | reverse complement strand
TTCTGACACACTCAAGCATGTTGAAGTAGCAGTACCTCTGGCAAAACAATAAAGAAGAGATGTCGCTAACTCTTACGGGTTCAATTTTCAAGCTCTTTTACCTCCAGCACCTCGAGGGGGACCTTTCTGAGTCTCCTTCCTATCTCGTACTTCGCTATTCTCGCAGCGTGCTCCTCGCTCTCGGCGTTGAACACTTTCATCTCGAACACAAGTCCTACAAGGGCAAGTCCGGCAACCATGAACGCACTCTTGAGTGTTTCGCCACACCTCGGACATTCCACGTATCCCACGTCGATCTCCACGAAGTCGAGATCTGGGTTAAGCCGCTTACCAGCTTCTGCAACTGCTATATTCATTGCATCTTCAACGCTTCTGGCATTCCTGACTATCCACGCTCCTTGAAGTACGACGAGGTAGTTCATACGCTCACCTCCAGAATAGAGTTTAGATTCCGAACATCTTTCTGAATAGACTCCTCTTCCCGCCACCTGAATCCTCTCGTGTTTCGGGCTGGATGACTTCGACCTCTTTTAAACTTTTTCTTTCAGATTCGAACTTCCTCTTTCCTGTTTTCTCAACAGTTTTCACGGCGGTTTCGACCTTAGCTTTTTCGCTTTCAGCTTCACTCTTATTTTTCTCTATTTTTCCGGGTTCCTCAGATGCTAAGAGCAAATTTTCGACCCTGTTCTTGCTCCTGTTCTTACTTCTGCCGAAAAGGGGGATTAACTTTTTCTCTTCTTTACTGCCCTTTTTCTCTTTTTCAGTTTTGTCATCCATCTCGCTTCTCACCCTACTAACAATGCTTACAGCACTTCCACCGTGCTTGCTTCTCCTGACTCTAACTTCCACTATTATGGGCTTTTCGAGTTCCGGGCTGACTATCATCGCCGTTCCCGGCGGCAGTCTCCTTATTTCCTCGACCATCTCAGCTGTTAAACCTTCAACTCCCTTCTTTACCGCATTTATGTCGTTCGGATTAGTGACTCTGAGTATTATCTGGGTGTTGCACTGGCTTATGACATTCTTGTCAACCCTCGCGGGCCTCTGGCTTATCACCATCAGCCCGAGTCCGAACTTCCTTCCCTCACTTGCTATCGTTCTGAGAACTTGGGTAGAAACGGCTTTTCCAAAACCCCTTTCGGGAATGAAGTTGTGTGCCTCCTCTATGACTATCATCCCCGCCGGAACTTCCTCAAGCTTCCTGAGTTCGAAGAGCCTTGAACATATTCTTGAAACAATCAGGTCCTGATGTTCTGGTGGAGTGCCTCTCATGTCGAGAACGACAGCTCTGTTCTTCTGTAGGAGAACCTGTATTGGCGTCGGATTTTCGTCGAATAGTCCAGCTTCAGCTATCTT
The DNA here is from genome assembly GCA_027066965.1 of Archaeoglobaceae archaeon. GTDB lineage: Archaea > Halobacteriota > Archaeoglobi > Archaeoglobales > Archaeoglobaceae > WAPX01. Next base: position 2,311 of record JAMOMT010000031.1, on the reverse strand, counting down.
CTCGAGGCTCCCGAGCACGGTCCACTTCGCGTTGTGCTTTATCTTCTCGACCTCGTCCATTATGTCTTCTATCGTGTAGTCTCCCTTCTTCTTCAGGTTTTTTATGGCTTGGTAGAGTAAAGCCTGGGATGAGTTTCCTGTGAGACCAGTGAGCTCTATGAGCTCCTCAGCCGAGAGATTTTTCCCGTCGAGCTTCAGAACTCCGTCTGCAACTTCCGAGAAGGGTGAGCTTGGAGGAACGTAGACCGTCACGTTCTCATATCCCTTCGGTTTGATTCCGAAGTACCTCATCCTCTCCGCATCAAACTCGTCGTCGTTAGGATACTTCAGGGAGGAATATTCGCCGTGAGGGTCTATTATGAAAAGAGGAACGCCTCTCTCGAGGAGCTCTTCGACTATGACTCCAGCAGTGTAACTCTTTCCACTTCCGGTCTTGGCAAGTATGCAGCAGTGCTTCTGGACGAGGGAGTTTATGTCTAGCTTTACCTTTATCTTAGTGTCCTGCAAGTATCCGACATAAGCTCCTTCCTTCCTCAGGCCTAGAACGTCCGTTATCAATTCCTCCTCTGCCTTGAACACGTTTTCCCCTGGTACGAACGGTGTTTTGGGAACTCTAAGAAGTCCATCATCATCCCTCCTCCCTATGACAACGGCTTTTGCGACGTAAAGCTCCTTTCCTGCTTCTCTACCTTCAAGGACATCTTCTCCCCTTAAATCGGCAGTAGCCTTTACCTCCGTCACCTGTGCGACGACCCAGCCTTCGACATCGTTCCACACTTTTATGTAGTCTGTCCTCCTTACTTCTCTTGGGTCGAAGATGACAAAGCTAAACTCCGTTGACGTAGCCTCCCCGTATATTCTGCCCACTGCACCCTTCGTTTTCATGCTACTCTCGGAAGTAGAAGTTGAAAGTTAATAAGTTTTCTTCTCGTCTGGTTTTGGTGTTTACCTGTTATCGCGACTTGAGATACTTGGCCCTATTACCAGTTCAAATCTTCAATAGCTTTAGGGTATATTATATTAACATGCGGCAAGAATAAATAATGTAATATAAAATGTTACGATAAAAGTTAAATACGGAAAGGTCACGTCTTTATCCTGTCTGGGTTAAAGCCCTTCTTCACGAGAAGCTCTTTAACCCTGTTGACGTGATTCCCCTGCAGCTCGATGGCACCGTTCTTGACGGTGCCCCCACACGCGAGTTTCGACTTCAGAAAACGGGCAAGTTCTTCGAGGTTTATCTCCCCACTATCTATTCCCTCAATAACGGTAACTTCTTTTCCGTACCTTCTCCTGTTGACCTTTATAATTATCTGCTGCTGCTCCTTTGCTACCTCCTCGCAAACGCAGAGGTCCTTCGGAAGTCCGCAAATCGGACATATGTCCAGACTCATCCTCTGGTATTACCCCCTTTTTTCGCTAATAGGTTTTCGGGAATTATTAAAGTTTCGGTGAATGCGTAGTTACTGGTTGCCGGCTGGGAAGCGTGGTAACTGTGCAATAAAAGTTCGGGCAAAACAAGTAAACTGGAAGACGAAAAATTCTTTAAATACCAAAACGAAATGGCGTTCGAGCTCGCTTAGATTAAACTGGCGAACGCAAAGTTTTTAATACCTATGCGAAACTGCCCGCGATGGAGGGTAATGAACCTCTTATAAAAGTAGAAGACCTACGAAAAAAGTTTGGGAAGACGGAAGCTCTTAGAGGTATATCATTTTCCGTTTACAACGAAATTTACGCTCTTCTGGGTAGGAATGGAGCAGGAAAGAGCACAACCCTGAAAATTCTTGTGGGTTTACTGAAACCAGACTCTGGCAGGGCTGAGATTTTGGGCATAGACATCAGGAGGAGAGAGGATGTACTCAAATACATTGGCTATGTGCCGGAGGATCCGGTTTTATTTCCCAACCTAACTGCTGAGGAAGTGTTGAGGTATTCGGCGAAGCTGAGAAATCTAGAGAACTACGAGGAATGGATGCACTACCTCCTCGAATCCTTCTCTCTCAGTGCTGATAAGGTCGTTGCGGGAATGTCGAAGGGAATGATACAGAAGCTTGCCGTTTGCGTCGCCTTTCTGCATAGGCCTAAGGTTTTGATAATGGATGAACCAACTGCCAATATGGATCCTGAGTCACAGCATGTCTTCAGAGAGCTTGTTAGAAATACGGTTAAGGAGGGTGGGTGCGCACTTATCTCAACCCATCAGCTCGATGCGGTGGAGAAGTTCTGCGACAGGGTGGGAATAATTGCTTCCGGCGAAATGGTTTTCGAGGGAGAGGTAAGAGAGGGGCTGGAGGACATCTATCTTTCC
>JAMOMT010000030.1 GCA_027066965.1 Archaeoglobaceae archaeon | reverse complement strand
CCTTTCTAACACTTTCCTCGCTCCACCCTCTTGGCTCCCAAACGAGAATGTACTTTGACCTGCCAATAGTGGAGAAAAACTGCTTCGCCCTCTCAACATTCTCCCTATTGTCCCTAAAGGAGGGAGGTGTCTGAAAGACAATTACCTTTGCCCTCAGCACGTCTGCTATCTCCCTCGTAACCTCCCACGCCTCTATTACTGTTTCGTTCAGCTTGAAGTACCCACAGTTCTTCGGAGTTATGCCCGCTTTCCTGTACGTCGGGCTGTCGGGCGGGTGAGTTATCACCTGCCATGCCTTCACCGTGAACTCGAAGTCTGGGTTTATATTATCCGCCTTTTCTCTCCACCTCTTCGCAGTCTCAGGTTTCGGAGGTTTGTAGAACGTCTTCTGAACCTCCACGACCAGAAACTCCCTGAAGTACCTTTCCATTGCCGTGCAGAAGCCGCAGCAGCCCACCTTCATCTCTGCACACTTGGTGTTAGAATATATTAGCGTTTTGTTTTTAGTTCACCTGTTGTTTGAATTATTAAGTCGATAACTAAAAAACCTAAATGACTTCATAAGCTATTCAGCTCAATAAGCGTTACACAAGAGCTAGCATTAAGCGTCCTTGGAATTCTGCAAGAAATCCCAAAAAGTTAAGAGAGGTTCTAATCTAAAGCTCCCAAATCTAAAACCGACGAGGGGTGTTAATTTCGTTCTGGCAACGTTAGCAACAATTTTCCTCCTCTACGACCCCTCGCTGTTTTTGAGATAGTCTCTGCAAACATTTCAGCATCTCTCACCTACATGGCTGTGTTTTTTGCCTTTTGCTTATGCAACCTGATCCTGCCGTGCAGGATGCAAAGCGTTCTTTGGTAAGAATCTTCTCTCTGGAGTCCTCGTAATTGCAACGGGTTGGGCATAAACACTGAAACCGAGCAAAGTCAGGAGTAAACCCTGAGTATTTCTCCAACCCCCTTGCTCCTGCCCTCTCTAAATATGAACTTTTGTCCCTCAAAAACGTGGTGAGGGTTGTACTTGAACCGGATCCTGACTTTTCCTCTATCTCCCGCTTTCAGGTACTCCTTGTCCATGTCCTCGAAGACGACAGTTTCAGCTATGGTTTCGACGTGAATTACAGGCTCGTACCCCCTCCTTATTCTTGTCGGGTGGGAGAAAACTATGACGTTCGCATCGAACTCCCAGACCGCCTTTGGCTCCCTCTTCGAGAGAACCATTCCCCTCCTGAGCTCGTCGAACTCTACTGGCTTGACGGCTATGCCAACTATGTCTCCAGCCTCAGCTCTCTCAACTCTGTAGTAGTGCATCTCCATGCTCTGAACCCTTACTTTCCTGAAGGAGCCGTCGTGAAACGGACCTATAAAGACTTCTTCACCCTCTCTAATCTCCCCGGACCTCACACACCCGCTAACTACAGTTCCAACACCGCTGACTCTGTAGAGCCTGTCTATGTACATTAGAAAGTCGTCTCTCGCCCTTTTCCTTGGCCTTAAATTGTAGAGCAAGAGCTCTAGTAGGTCGTAGCCTTCGAGGGTCACTGCTGAGGTAACGACGATGGGAACGACCGGCTTTGAGTGCACGAGCTCCGAAGCTCTGAAGATGTCCTCCTCGTTCCTCACGTGGTAGGGCAATCTTCCAACGCTCCTCAGGAGGGCAGAAAGAGAAGAGAGAACCTCCTTCACCTTGCTCTCTTCCACCATGTCCGACTTTGTAATGGCTATTATCACCGGTAGGTCCATAGCGAGCATTATACCGAGGTGCTCCTTCGTCGTCCTCATCACTCCATCGTTCGCAGCAACGACGAGCAAGCCATAGTCTATCTTCTGCCCGAGCAGACCTCTTATCGTAGTCCTCAGCCACGGCTCGTGCCCAACAGTATCGACGAATGAAATCAGCTTCTCCGCCTTTTCGACGACTTCAGCCTTCTCCCTCTTATTTAGGGGGTTCTTCATCCTTATTGGCTTTCCTTTCCTAAAACCGAGAACTGCAAAGCTGATGTCTGCACTCAGACCCCTCTCTATCTCGTGCTTGAGCACGTCAAGGTATATCCTCGTAGCTCCGTCTCCGTCGTCAGCCTTACCTGTTATCAGACAGCCAACGAGCGTCGATTTGCCATGATCCACATGTCCAGCAGTTCCTATTAGTATCCTCTCCTTTCCCGCGTGCTTCTTCTGAATTTCTACTATTCCGACCACTCCCCCTCCAACCTCGAACTCCTCAACCGAGCTGAGAAAAGCTCCAACCTCTCCGGCGAGCCTCTCGAGAACGCCTATCGTCTCGTCAAAGGCCTGCCTGCTTATTCCCTTCAGCTCTCCGCTGTCAGAAACGCCAACGACGTATATCGCCTTACCTCTGCCCATTATCAGTCTGTGACTCATCTGGCAGGCGAGAGACTGAAATCTTCCCTCCCTCAGGTGGTAAGAATTGAGGAACTCCTTAAATTCCACGTTTTCGCCCTCTCCCCTCCTGAGGAGGGAGAGCAGTCTCGCGTTCACGGGCACGGTGAGAGTAAACCTGAAAGAATTTATTCTTTTCGAATTGCGGGTTTGCGGGTTTTGGGTTTGTTTTAACTCAAATTACTAAGTGGAAGAAAAAGCTAAAGCCACACATCTATACCCATGGAAGTCAGCAGTGAAATCAGGGTCTCCCTCTGCCTTATGTACTTCCCCTCTGTCATCAGCGGCTTGCACTCACTCAGCTCCCTGCTGCCTGTAGTGAGCTTTAAAGCGAAGGCCATGCACGTTTTCTCTCCGCACTTACCACAATTGAGCTTTGGCAGGAGGTTGTAAATTTCGAGAACATTGACATTCATTGGAGTGAACTTTGCCCTTATACTATCCCTGTTCTCCCTCACGTACCTGACTTTCTCCTCTATCTCTGCCAGAATGGTGAGAGCTTCCTCTTCGCTGTCTACCATCGTCATACCAACGTGCCCGTCCGAGTAGATGGTGACTATGCTAAGCCCCCTCTTGAAAGTCACAAAGTTCTGTGACCTGACAAAACCTCCTTTTAGGACTCTTGCAAGCAAAGGGAGTTCTTCCTCGTCTACTTTTTCGTCAAGCTTCCCTATAACCCTAAGCTTTTCGGGGTCTCCAATGCAGACAGCTACTTCTCTGATCTCACCCATTGAGCTTACAGACACGAACTGGTGTAAAACTCTTTTGTCTTGTGATTCAAATAACTTTACTAACTTTTCACGTAAAGAAATTATATACTACAAAATCAAATTCAAAGATAAATTAAACGAGCATGTTCAGACCTTCCATCATAGCCTCTACGCTCGCCATGATAATGTCAGTTCTCGCTCCCCTCGCCGTTACGACCTTGTTCCCTCTTCTGAGCTGGACTATTACGTCAACGAGAGCGTCAGTTCCACCTGTTATTGCGTCAACCCTATAACTGACGAGCTCTATATCCGCAAAATCCTTCACACCCTTCTTTATCGCGTTTATAGCTGCATCTACCGGACCTGTTCCAACAGCAGCCTCTATTATCTCCCTGCCGTTTATCTTCAGTTTGACACTTGCAGTCGGCATAATGTTCATTCCACTAACTATAGAGAGGTCTTCGAGCACTACCTTCTTCTCTCTCTTAATCTGCAAAACTGTCTCTATTATCGTCCTAACGTCCGCATCTGTAACTGTCTTCCCTCTATCTCCGATCTCCTTTATTCTCT
>JAMOMT010000029.1 GCA_027066965.1 Archaeoglobaceae archaeon | reverse complement strand
GCACGTTTACTACTTAGCAGTAGAAGGTGACAACTTAAGACACTTCAAGCGATTCGCATCGAAAGTGGTGCCGGAAATAGTTTACGCTCGGGAGGACTGGGAATCGTACTTCAACTTCCTCAAGGACAGGATCGTTGTAATAGATGAGTTCCCAAACCTGATAAAGGAAGATCCCGGTGTAGTATCGATTTTTCAACGAATAGTTGATTTAATTCTTGGGGAAACGAAAACAAAGCTGGTACTGCTTGGTTCGTCCATTTCAATTATGAGCGATAATGTGCTCAGCTATAAAAGCCCACTTTACGGCAGGAGAACAGCAGCTATAAAACTCAGACCTCTTAAATTCATTTGTCTCGGAGATTTCTTTCCAAACTTAAGCTGGGAAGAACTTGTAGAGGTGTACGGGTTTGCTGATGGTATCCCGTATTACCTTGAAAAGGTTAGAGTTCCTTTTTGGAGGTGGCTTGCCGAGGAGATTAAAAGGCCAGACACCTTTCTTAAAGATGAACTGGACTTTCTGATGAAGTACGAGTTTATCGAAGTAACGACCTACAAGAAGATACTCGAGGCCATAGCATTTGGTAGAACAACACCCAAGGAAATAAGGGAATACATTAAGGCGAAGCACTCCGACATAACCCAGTACCTAAAGAACCTCATCGATACGGAGTTCGTAGTCAGGGAAGTGCCAGTAACCGAAAGTGCCAGGTCGAAAAAGGGCAGGTATTATATTGCAGACAACTTCGTCGCCTTCTGGTTCCGCTACATTCACCCAAACCTTTCCGCAATAGAAGAGGGGTTGTTCGATGTGGAAGAGATAAGACACGATTACTCCCGCTACCTTGGATTTGTGTTTGAAAAAGTTGCTAGGCAATTCTTAATCGAGCTGAACAGGCGTGGTAAGCTACCTTTCAAGTTCAGTAAAGTTGGAAGGTGGTGGCATAAAGACAAGGAAATAGACTTAATAGCTCTAAGTGAAAGAGAGAAAAAGGCACTGTTTGTTGAAGTAAAGTGGAAGAGTCTGAAGGACAAGGAAGTTGAAAGAATTCTGAATAAGTTAGAGAAAATAGCTGAATTGACAGGACTGGACGAATACGAGAAGTACTTTGGAGTGTTTGCAAAAAGCGTAGAGTTTAAGAGTGGTCTTGTATGGGACTTAGGAGATTTAGCGAGCTTTGAGAATAGAGAGTAAATGAGAGTGTAGAGAATTTCCAGAGCTAAAGACAAAAACTAATAGAGTTGGGTTAGGAGCTGTTTCGTCGCTACTGCTGGAAATGTTCTGAGACTATAAAGAAGACGAAGAGTTATGCTGATTAGTTTTGGTTCTTCATCTTTTTCATTATTAGTCATGAATGTAACGATAACCCAAAATAATTCGAGACATCCATTTAAAACCTCCAAAGTCTTCCCACTCTGTTTGTTGTGTTTTATTTTAAGTCTTCTTCGCACAATCCTCGCGAGCTAAGAGGGTCAATCGGTCAGAGTGTCCTTAAACGATCGAATCAGACCAGAATGGGATTGAAAGCACGATTTTTGTGAAAGTATTTGATGGTGCTCGATTTGCCATAAGGTCCAAGTATTAAGATGAATAAGTTTAATACATGTAACTTTAACTACGAGGGTTGACGATAAGCTTGCGAAACTAATTGACGAAATTGCGAAGAAGGAAGGAATAGATAAGTCAACGATTATGAGGAGATTCTTAACTAAAGCTGCGAAGGAGTGGCTGATTGAAAAGAGCTTGAAAGATTACGAAGAGGGAAAGATTACGCTGTGGCAAGCCGCTGAGAGATGTGGTTTGTCTCTGTGGGAGATCATCGAGGCAGCTGGGAAGAGGGGATACGTGTTCCTTACACTGTTGAAGGATTATGATCGTTTCAAATGCCAGTCCTCTTATCTACCTTGCTAAAGTTGGAAAGCTTGAATTGCTCAAAATTTTTGGAGAAGTCGCGATTCTCGAAGAGGTAAAAATTGAAGTCGTTGATAAAGGCAAAATGTTGGAGAAGGGCGACGCTTATGTGGTTGAGAATGCTATCAAAGACGGCTAGATTAAGTGAAGACCGAGCTAATAGACATGCCGATAGAGCTCCATCCGGGTGAAAAGGCGTTCTCTCACTCGCAAAGAAACTTGGAGTAAGAGAAGTTCTGATTGATGAGAAGCCAGCAGCAAGATTTGCTGCAAAACTTCTCGGTTTAAAGCCAGGAGGAACTGTCCCCATTCTATTAAAAGCTTTAAAAGGGGTATGATAGACTTGGACGAGTTCTTGGATACACTCAGTGAAATGATAAGACATAGTTTCGGGTTAAAAGCCATCGAAGCAATAAAAAGAGGCAAAGAGGATTTCCAGTCTCTGATGATGTCTGGCCAATGAAGCCAAGGAGAATTCTTTAAGCTGACCTTTGGGAGCGAACGGAGCGTATTAACGAGGGGCACCATCATTTTGACGAAGAAGAAAAAATAGAGTTCAAAAGCTGGGATGGTTAGGTGGTTTATAAGTGTTAAAGAATAATCACTGCTCCATTAAGAAAAATTTAAAACTTTGCAGAACCAGCAATCGTGAGACCTACACCCAACAACAATCAGAAATCATTTAGCTCATTACACGAGCTTACAACAACGTTCTATGGGGCTTAACCTTGCCTCCTCTAAATATCTTAACTGCTTTTACGAGTTGAACGAATGTTTAATTAGTTTAATCTTTTTGAAGCCTTTTGCAAGCTTTGTTACTATTTCGTGTGTTTACACTGTGTAATGTGTAACGCGTGTAACTAACTGTACTTATGAGCTTAAGCATAATAAATACAAATAAATACTAATAGAATTACAGTGCAAGCAGCATGATTTTTTCAAGCTTGAGTAATTGCAAATCACAGTAAAAATTACACAGTACAAGTTACACGGCTGAAGATTACAAATCTACAAACAGTTAACGAAGCTTATTTATAGCATTAAATTAAACTAAAATCGTGAAAAAGAAGAACTACTATATTACCTCCGATGGAAAGCTAAGGAGACACGAAGACACGATTTACTTTGAAAAAGAGGACGGAAAGGTACCAATCCCCGTAAACTCCATCTACGCGATATACGCTCTTGGTTCTCTTACTGTAACGTCCAAAGCTCTTTCTCTTCTTTCGAGTAACGGCGTTTGCGTCCACTTTTTCAACAGGCACGGGTTTTACGTTGGCTCCTTCTACCCCAGGGAGACGCTCGTTTCGGGAGATGTCCTGATCAAGCAGGTCGAGCACTACTCGAATCCCGACAAGAGGCTGTTTCTCGCCAAATCGTTCGTGGAGGGAGCAATTCAGAACATGGCCAGAGTTCTGTCCTATTACAAGCAGGACACGTCAGACCTGATCAGAGCGCTGGAGAGTCTCTCGAAAGCTGAGACGATTCAGGAGGTGATGGGGGCTGAGGCCGCTGCAAGAACTTCCTACTACTCCGCGTTCGACTCCATCCTAAAGGACTTCGAGTTCGTCGAGAGAAGCAGAAGACCTCCGAAAAATGAAGTGAACGCAATGATAAGCTTCGGCAACTCCCTGCTCTACTCAACAGTCCTGTCAGAAATTTATCACACTCAACTCAACCCGACGATTTCTTACCTGCACGAGCCATTTGAGAGGAGATTTAGCCTCGCTCTCGATTTAGCTGAGATCTTCAAACCCCTAATCGTTGACAGGACGAT
>JAMOMT010000028.1 GCA_027066965.1 Archaeoglobaceae archaeon | reverse complement strand
AAGGTACTTCGAAAACAACCTCTACTACAGGGTGCCGGTACTCGAAAGCCTTGGCGAAATCAAAAAGCCGCACATGAATGACTTTAAGCTTGCCACTGAAGTCTGGAAGAAGAAAAAGGAGCTGAAGGCAGTTGCGTCCTGTTTAACGGCTTTTTACTTGTCGAAGTGCAGGACTGACGAAAGAAAGGCGTTCAGGCTATTCTCCGACCTTCTCTTCGACGAGCTGTCGGAAGTTTTCAAGTTTACTGGCTTAGTTCAGCTTGACGAGCCTGCTTTAACTCTCCCTCTCCCCGACTGGATTCTTGACTCTTTCTTCGAAGTTCTTGAGAGCTTTGACGTTAGAGGAGAGCTGTGGGTTTCTTGCTATTTTTCTGGTTTGAGCAGAAAGGTGTACGAGAGACTGCTCGACAGCTGTGATGTACTTTTCCTTGACTTTGTAGAGGGTTTTGAGGAAAACTTGGAAAACCTGATGGAGTACGGGTGCGATGGGCTGTGCGCTGGGATAGCTGACGGAAGAAACACGAAGATGGAGAGTGTGGAAGAATTAAAATGCAAAATATCTGCTATACTCGACGCTTGCGAGCCAAAAAAGCTATACGTGTCGACGAACACAGGTTTGGAGTTTTTGCCAGAGGTTAAGGCCTACGAGAAGATGAACCTGCTGTCGAAGCTCGTGAGAGAGTTGAACATTTAGGGGATGATTGGAGTGGGCGTGAGAAAACTCAGGACTACTGTAGTTGGTAGCTATCCGAAACCATCCTGGCTGAAGTACGTTCTCTCCTGCGGAGACGAGAAGGCTATAGAGGATGCTTACGGAGATGCTGTAAGAGCGGTCGTGAAGGATCAAGAGGTCGCGGGAGTTGAGATACTCTGGGATGGAGAAGTGAGAAGGGAGGAGATGACTTCCTACTTCGCGGAGAGAATAGAGGGCTTTGTTATCTACGGAGAGGTAAGAGTCTGGGGAAACACATACTACCCCAAACCTGCCATTGTTGACGAGCTTAGGTATTCGAAACCCTTGGTTGTTCACGAGTTCGAGTTTCTAAAGCAAGTGACTGACAGGGAGATAAAGGTACCGATAACAGGAGCTTACACCCTCGTTGACTGGAGTTTCAACGAGTACTACGACAGTAGGGAGGAGGCCGTTTACGCTCTCGCGGAGATAATCAACGAGGAGTTGAGGAGACTCGTGAAGGCCGGGGCTAAATTCATACAGCTTGACGAACCTGCTCTCTCGACCCACTCAAGCAGGGAGGAGCTGGAGGTAGCTAGAAACGCAGTTGAGATAATGCTTAAGGGTGTGAACGTTTACACGGCTTTGCACGTCTGTTACGGGGAGTATGAGAGGCTGTTTCCTGAAATAATGGAGTTCGGAGTTGACCAGCTTGACCTTGAGTTTGCTAACAGGGGTTTTTCGGAGCTCGACCTACTGAAGGAGTATGGATATGACCTCGACCTCGGCTTCGGGTGCATAGATGTTCACAGTAGGAGAGTCGAGAGTGTGGAGGAGGTTGAGAACGCGATAGATAAGGTGCTAACGTTCATGAAGCCCGAGAAAGTTTACGTTGACCCAGATTGTGGTCTCAAACTGCTGCCGAGAGAAGTCGCGTTCGAAAAACTAAAGGTTATGTGCGAGGCAGCAAGGAGAGTGAGAGAACGTGTTTAACTGAGGGAATGCTATGGAGGTAAAGCTCCTAAGAGTCACGGAAAATGGAGTGGAGCTCGTCGCGAATTCGGCGAGAGTTAGCGGAATTCCTGAAGGTTTGAGTGACGAGGAAGTTGTGAGGATGATAGTTGAGAACGACTATAGCAGTGCACTCGAGCACATAGTTTTCACGTTTGACATCTCCGGGATAAGCGTCGCGATAAGTAGGGAGCTGCTCGAGCATAGGATAGCGAGCCATACTGCAAGGAGTACGAGGTACAATAGGGAGAGTGGCTTCGGCTTTGTGAATCCCGCGAAGTACTTGCCCGAAAATGTCCCCGAAAGAGCTAGGGAGGAGTTTGAGAGGGAGTTTCTCAAAGCGATGGAGGATGCAAGAACTCACTACGAGAAATTATACGGGATCGTGAAAGAGTGCGGGCTCCCCGATTCAGTTGCGAAGGAGGTTTCGAGGTACGTGCTTCCAATGGCAACTCACACTCACTACGTTTGGACTGTGAATGCGAGGTCTCTCATAAACTTCTTAATGCTCAGGCTGTGCGTAAGGGCTGCTCCGGAGATGAGAGAACTCGCCGAAAAAGTCAGGAAAATAGTCGTGGAAGTTTATCCAGAGATATTTTCCAAAATTGGTTGCAGAGGTTATACTCTCGGGGTTTGCCCAGAAAACGAAGCGAGACCGAGAAACTGCCCGTACAGGGGTAAGATAAGGACGAAAAAAGAAGTGAGAAATTCGTAATTTATTAATTTACTGGCATGATATGGTAGAATCAAATTTCAAAATAAACCAATAAACAAATCACTCGGGCACGAACTTCGTGCAGTAGTATATGATGCCTGCTTCTCCCTCCTCGCCGCACCTCCTGAAGGCAGCTTTAACCCTCATGCCCCTCCTTACCTCTCTTGGCTCGCAGGCGAGCTGGGCCGTTATCACCGGTCCCTCGTCAAGCTTTACCATCGCAACTACGTAGGGCTTCTGCTCTTTCATGTTCTCCGGCACGTCGTGAACTACAGAGTAGCTCAGTACCTCACCCCTCCCGCTAAGCTTCACCTCGACTATCTGACTTCTCCTTCTACACTTCGGGCAAAGGTTGCGCGGAGGATAATAGTAAGTCCCACAGTTCTCACACTTCGTCGCTATCAGGTTGTACCTATACTTTATTTTCCTCCAGAACCTAGGCAGCATGGTATCACCTCGTGAATATTGTAACAACAGCGGTCGCTCCCGTTCCACCTATGTTGAGAGCCAGACCATTCTCGGCGTCAACTTGTCTTTCTCCTGCATCTCCCCTGAGCTGGAGCGTTATCTCTACAGCCTGCCTTATGCCGGTAGCTCCCGCAGCGTGACCGCAGGCTTTCAAACCTCCGCTCGGATTTACGGGTATATCTCCTCCAAGCTCCGTTACACCCTCTCTTATGAGTTCTGCCCCCTTGCCCTTCTCAGCAAAGCCCAGATCCTCGTAGGCAATTATCTCCGCTATAGTGAACGAGTCGTGCACTTCTGCAACATCTACGTCTTTCGGCTCTATCCCTGCTTTTCTGTAAGCTTCCCTCGCAGCAAAAACCACAGCATCCATCGTCGTTATGTCTCTCCTGCTGTGCAACGCTATGTAATCGCTCGCCTGAGCACTAGCAGATATGAAAACTGGAGTGTCCGTGTACCTCCTTGCAACCTCCTCGCTCGCAAGAATAACAGCTGCAGCACCATCCGACACGGGAGCGCAGTCGAACATCCTCAAGGGTTCTGCAACGTAGGGGGAGCTGAGAGCGACGTCGATGCTTATCTCTCTTCTAAACTGAGCTTTCGGGTTTTTAACTGCGTTTCTGTGATTTTTCACGCTTACCATCGCTAAATCTTCAGCTCTCGTCCCGTATTCGTCCATGTGAAGCCTCGCCATCATTGCAAAGAGGGAAGCAAGAGTTGCACCATTGAAGACTTCCCACTCCCTGTCAACTCCAGAAGCAAGAATCTCCATCGCCTTGTCTCCGACATCAGTCACTTTCTCAGCCCCAGCGGCGATGACTATGTCATGTAAGCCTGATGC
>JAMOMT010000027.1 GCA_027066965.1 Archaeoglobaceae archaeon | reverse complement strand
TTCCACCGGAGAAAGCTTTCGGGAAGTACGACCCAAAGAAGAGAGAGATAATAAGCCTCAGAAAGCTGCCGGAGAGACCAAGACCGGGGCAGAGAGTTAGAATAGGCAACAGGGTTGGAATCGTGGAAAGAGTTATCGGAAGGAGAGCTATAGTCGACTTCAACCACCCGCTTGCAGGGAAGACAATAATCTTCGAGGTCGAGATAAAGGAGAAGGTCGAGGATCTTACTGAGAAAGTTAAGGCACTCTTTGTAATGTACACTGGACTAGACGTTGAAGTTGAGATCGAAGATGAAGGAAAGTTGATCAGAGTGATACCGCCGAAGGGCGCTTCTCTCAACCAAGTCTTCATACTCGGGAAGTACGACGCTATAGCCAAGGCCTTCAAGCTTCTCGACGTTGACACAATAGAGATAGTCGAGAAGTTCGTGAAGAAGGAGGAAATGGAACCCATAGAGGCCGTGAAGGAGAGCGAAGAGGAAGAGAAGGGAAAGGAAGAAAGCAAGAAGGGCGAGGGAGAGGGTGAGAGCGAATCTGAGGACGAATCCGAGAGAAGGGCGAGTAAATAATTCAATGCTATTTTATTTTCTTTGACTTTGGTAATTGCAATTAGATGACTGAACTATTTATAATTAGACAATTTATAATTAGACAGGAAATAGCGTCAAAATCCAAAATAAAGTTATTAGATCAAAATTAAAAGTCACTCCTCCACCTCAATTCCCACCGCGGATAAGAACCTTCTCTTTATTGCCTCCGTGACCAGTCTCTCAAGGGCCTCCTTGTCCTTCACGCTGCCAAAGATACCGAGAGGTATCTGCCCCCCAGCAGCGTGAGCGTGCCCTCCAGCACTTCCAACGTCTCCGAAAGCTCTCTTAAGAACCTCTCCTATGTTTATTCTCACGTCCTTGTTTCTCGCAGATAAGTAAACCGTATCCTTAACTACTCCAAAAACGAGGACTGTGGAGATACCTTCGAGCCTCAGCAGAAAGTCGGCTGCCTGGGGTAGGGCGTCTCTGTCGTTTATGAAACCAGCAAAGCTAATAAGAAAGCTCGAGTAAACCTGCCTGTTCTTAATAGCGGCTCCCAACACGTCGAGAGTTTCGGTAGATATTGCTGGACCTTCCATCTTCTCGATTAGCTCGTTGTCAACGAACGGGTAAAGGTAAGCAGCCGCTATAAAGTCAGCTGTCCTGGTGTTTTTCTTAAAGTCGTCTGTCTCAGTCCTTATTCCGAAGAAGAGAGCTGTTGCGAGAGTTCTACTTGGCACAATTTTCAGCTCTTTCAAGTACTCGGTGAGGATCGTTGCTGTGGCTCCAACGTCAGTCCTCAAATCAACGTACTCAGCCTCAACGCCCTCAACCTGGTGATGGTCTATGACGATGTGGATCGTTATTTCCGGGGGTATAGAGTTGTTCGCTCCGGGCTTGGAGGAATCGACTATCGCAAACTTTGAATACTCGCTCAGATCGACCTCATCCGCTCTCAGAAGAGGTACTTGAAGCAAATTAACCATCGCCTTGTTCTCTTGGTGGAAGATCTCCCCGTAATAAAGGATGTCGGCCTCAACTCCGAACTTCTTGGCTATCTCCTTTAGAGCCATCGCAGAGGATATAGCATCCGGATCTGGGTTGTCGTGAGTGAATATTCCAAGCTTGCCCTCTCCAACGTCCTCTATGACCTTCCTGAGTTTCTTCAGCTTTCTGAAAGACTCCATCTTACTTAAAGCACTCACTACGGAGTTCTTTATAGCCTCCGACGGAAAGATTACAAAGTCTGCTCCAAGGTTCTCAAGCTCCTCCTTCTGCTTGTGGTTTCTCGCCCTTGCGATTATGAAAACTTCCTTGCTTACGCTCCTTATGGCCTGAATCGCTTTCTTGTTTACCTCAACATCTGGAACAAGAAGAAGTATTGCAGAAGTTTTCGTGTAGTCGAACTTGCGGTAAAGTTCGGGATCTTCAGCGTTGCCAACTATAGCGTCGTAGTGCTCATCCCTCAAAACCTCTACTCTTTCCTCGGAGATGTCAACTGCCAGAACTCTCCTATTTCTCCTTACGAGCTCCTTTATGACAGCAAAACCAGCTGCTCCACAACCCACCACGATGTACTCGTGATCGTAAACTTCCCGAGCATACTCAGCGTAACCTTCTTCACAACTTTCCTCGTAACTCGACTCCTGAACCATTGTAAAACAGCCCACCGCTTTGTATTTAAAGCATTCTGATCAGCGTGAGACATGGAGTTTGGAGAACTACTCGAAATAATGGCGGAAAAGTATCTGGAAACTGACAAAAAGTCGGGAGACCTCTTTCTGCTTGCAGTTCTAATGGAGGAAGTCGGAGAGCTAGCAGAGGCTGTTAGAAAGAGAGATATTAAAGCTGTGGAGGAGGAGTTAGCAGATGTCTGCTTTGTTGTTTTCAGCCTTGCAAACTTGTTTTCTCTACAGGATAGACTTGAAAGGAAGATCGTCGAGAAGTACATAGAGAACGACCCATCCGGAAGGTGGGACCTAAGAGAATGACAGCCTGAATGTCGTTGAAGTTTTTCAGGTTATTTCAGGTTATTATCACGATGATAGTAATAGTTGTTATTAGGATTGTAATCTCTGTTGTTTTCTTGCGAAAAGAAAATTCTTTAATAAACGGTTAAAAAACATAAAATTTATAAATCTCAAATTTAAATTCCGTCTATGCGAGAGACCATAAAAATGTTCGTCAGGGACATCGAACTAATACGTACAGTGGAAAGAAACAGCGGACTGAACATATCCGACCTCGCGAAGCTTCTTTCAATACCTTACTCCACAGCCTACGTGAAGGTGCACAAGCTCGAGAAGGCTGGACTCCTCATGCTGAAGTACTCTTCCGGAAAAAAATCAATTTACCTCACAAAAACAGCAGAGGAGCTAATAGAGGCATTAGAAATTATCGAAAAAAGCGAAAAAATCAGTCCTCTCTCTTCAATTCGACAACCTTCAGACAGTACCCTTTCCGGCACTTCTCAGGAGCGTCACCTATAATTCTCTCAACCACCACCACATCTCCGTCTCTTAGCTCCACCGGGTTACAAAGGTTGTACATAGGACATTCTATCATCCTGCACCTTCTCTCGAAGTGGAGTTTTGCTCCCTCGACCGCCATTTTTGAATCTATTAAAGCCATTATTGGCAGTTCTATGACCTCCACAGCGACGACTCCCTCGTCGTGCAGGGGGCAATCTTGAGGAGTTCCGTCTCTGAGCCCAACTATCTTGTACTTCGCCCCTTCTCTAAGCCTGAGGCACGTTCTCTTCAGCTTACAACTGTCACACTCAGCCTTCCCGCCGAGAAACGTGAATTCAACCCCAACCTTCGCCCAGTCTCTACCACACAGAGTGATGATTCTGTCAACTTCTTCCATGAGCATCACCTTTCGAGGTTTGGATATCTCATCTATTTAAACTTTGGCGGATTTTTGCTTTCTATTTAAAAATTATAGGTTACCAATAGGGTGTCAACCCAAGTTTACATGGTTCATGGTTTCGCTAGATTACTGAAAGCAAGAGCAAAACAGCTTACGCTCAGAGACACGAGCAGAGCCTGAACGTACATGCCCAGATAACCAAGAGCCGTGTAAAGTAATCCTGTGTAGCCAAGCTGAGCGAGAACTGGGTATACGACAGAGTAACTGAGTTCGCTACCTAGGTTAAGGGAGAAAAGAGTTGCCACTGTCGCTCCCGGTATCACAGCTTCCCATAGTGGACCCTCTCTCTTCAAAAGAAGAGCAGCGAGTCTAAACCCAGAAATAGCAGCGAAACCAAGAACTAGAGATAGGAGGAAGGAGGACGCTGAGAGAAGTAACACCCACCCCGTGGAATACAACAGAGAGGAGGAGAAGCACAGAGCGATCCCACAGACGAGATAAATCCAAGTCCTTAACTTCAAAGAGCCAAGCAGGTATGAGATTGCGCTGACGCCTAGAACGATAGCAATCGCTCTCAATGCAAGCGCAAGCATGGTCAAAAGTAACCGGAATATTATTTAATTTTCAGGGGTAGTGCATTCTATGAGACACCCGGCAGTGGCGGGAGCTTTTTACCCATCGCACCCAGACTCTTTGCTCGCGATGCTCGAGGAGTTCGTGAGGAGGAATCCTCAGGATGACGTGATAGCTGGAGTTGCGCCTCACGCTGGCTACATGTACTCAGGCAGAACTGCTGGAAAGCTCTACTCGATTATACCTAAAGCTGAGACTTACGTAATACTCGGCCCCAACCACACAGGCTACGGTTCGATGGTCGCTGTTTCCACGGATACCTGGTTAACTCCCCTTGGAGAGGTGGAAACGGACAAGGAGCTTATCGATGCCATGCCAGGAATAATAGTCGACAGGGACGAGATAGCTCACAGGTACGAGCACTCGATAGAAGTCCAGCTCCCCTTCCTTCAGTACATCTGCGACGACTTCATGATCGTACCGATATGTATGGGATTACAGGATGAGGAGACTGCAAGAGAAGTTGCGGGAGAGATACTAATAGCTGTAGAGAGAACTGGAAGAGATGTAGTAGTGATAGCTTCGAGCGACATGCACCACTATTTACCAGACAGCGTCTGCAGGGAGAGGGATGCTGTAGTGATAGAATCTATACTCTCAATGGACATTGCAAAGTTCTATACGACCGTAAACAGACTTCAGGCGAGCGTTTGCGGAGTCGGTCCAATAGCCGTGGCGATGCTATACTCGAGGGAGAGAAACGCGTACGCCGAGCTCGTAGATTACTCGACGAGCGGAGACGTTGCGGACAAGAGTCAGGTAGTCGGATATGCAGCAATAGCCTTCAGGGTCTGAAATGAAGGTAAAATGCTCGGCTCCGGGGAAGGTGATAGTCTCGGGAGAGCATTCCGTCGTTTACGGCAAGCACGCTCTCGTTACTGCTGTAAGCCTTAGGTGCTATGTAACTGTAGAAGAAGGGGAGGAGGTAAGGATTCGCTCTCAGCTAGGAGTTACCGGAATTGACTTCGAAGTTCACCCGTACGTCAGCAACGCGATAATCCTTTTCGAGGAAAGATTTGGGAAAGTGTTCAGGAGCGAAATGAGGGGCACAAAGCCAGAAGTAACCATAGAGAGCGAAATTCCAGTAGCCTCAGGACTCGGAAGTTCGGCGGCCGTGACCGTGTCGACCTTAAAGGCTCTCTCGTGCTTTTACGGGGTCGAACTGGGCAATGAAGAGATATTCAAGCTCGCCAAAGAAGTGGAAGTAAGGGTGCAGGGAAGAGCAAGTGGGGTAGATCCCTTCGTCTCTACCCACGGAGGGGCGTGGCTGATGCCTGAAAGAGAGAGGCTCGAGTTTGACGCAGAGATGCTCGTGGTCGACAGCGGAGAGAATTCGGTAACGGCAGAGATGGTCAGAAAAGTTGCAGAGCTAAGGGAAAGATTTCCCGGAATTGTGGAAAAAATATTCGACACAATGGACTCAATAACTCTCGAGATATGCGACGCTCTTGCGAGAGGAGGGGGCACAGAAGATCTGAGAAGACTCTTTCGAATGAATCACTGCATGCTGAAGGCGATAGGAGTAAGCACCCCCGCCCTCGATAGACTGGTCGAAAGACTCGAGGAGTTTGGACTGGCCACAAAGCTAACGGGAGCGGGTGGAGGGGGGTGCGTCCTCGCAGTTGGGGAGAGGGAGGAAATAGAAAGGGCGTTTTCAAAAGTTAAGAGTGCTATAAAGCTCAGGCCCGAGATGGAAGGAGTCAGGGTAGAAGAGGTATCTTAACAGGGGGAGGGAAAGTTGAGGACTGTCGTCCTTAAGCTTGGAGGAGCTCTAATAACAGACAAGAGAAAGGGTGTGTTCGACAGAGCAAGAGAAGGGGTGATAAGAAGGATAGCCGAAGAGGTAGCCAATGCAATCGAAGGTGGGAAAGTCGGAAGGCTCATACTCGTCCACGGAGCTGGCTCTTTCGGCCACCCATATGTCGAGAAGTACGGGGTAGAGAGACTGGAGAAAGATGTGTGGGGTGTTTCAGACACTCACCTCGCGTGTGAACGACTGTGTGGAGTAGTCTGCAAAGCTCTGATCGAAGCAGGTGTTCCTCCAGCCCCAGTTCATCCTTTCTCGTGCTTCAGGGTTGAGGGAAATAGGATCTTGTTTGACAGGAGTGTTTTCGCGAAGTTAATTGAGGACGGCTTCGTTCCCGTAACCCACGGAGACGTGGTCAGAGGAGGGAGGGGTTGGAAAGTACTCTCGGGAGACGATATCGCTGTAGAGCTCGCCCTGCACTTCGGAGCCGAGAGAGTGGGATTTGCCACAAATACCCAGCTCGTGGTTAACGGAAGGAGAGTCGAGGAGTTTTCACTCTCGAGTTCGGAGCTCTCTCTCGAAGCACACGAAGCTGGAAGAAGAGTTTCCGATGTAACAGGGGGAATGGCGGGAAAGTTGAGAAAAGTGGAGAAGGTCGTGAGGAGATCAGAAGTATTTATATTTAGTGGGTTGAAAAAGGGCAGTGTCTCAGCTTTCCTCAACGGGGAGAAAGTGGGGACGAAGATACTGCCCTAGCGTACTGATACAGTTTAAAACTTAAGCGTATCTAGCCAACGGAGTGGAGTAACGTGAGCGATCCGGACAAAACTTCAGACAGAAAGCTCGATCACATACGGATATGCCTCAACGAGGAGGTGGAGTCGAACTACACTGGTTTCGAGGATGTTATGCTCATACATTCAGCACTACCCGAACTCGACTTTGAGGAAGTGAAAACAGAGGTTAGGTTTCTCGGAAAGAAGCTTTCGGCTCCCTTCCTAATTGCTTCCATGACTGGAGGGCATAGAAACACTACGGAAATAAATAGAAATCTCGCGATAGCTGTTGAGGAGCTCGGACTCGGCATGGGCGTTGGAAGTCAGAGGGCTGCGATAGAGAATTCCTCCCCAGAAATTCTCGAGAGCTTTACCGTTGTCAGAGAATACGCTCCAAACGCCTTTATTTACGCGAATGTTGGTGCTGCACAAGTTGTAAGAGATATTGAGTTTGCGGAAAAGGCCGTGGAGATGATCGATGCAGATGCGCTCGCGATACACCTTAACTTTCTTCAGGAGGCCGTACAGCCGGAGGGAGACAGAAATGCGAGAGGTTGCTTGAAGGCGATAGAAGAAGTCTGTTCCTCTCTCAAAGTTCCGGTGATAGTCAAGGAGACCGGAGCAGGAATATCGAGGGAAGTGGCAGAGGCCGTCAGGAAAGCTGGAGCTTCAGCGATTGACGTTGGAGGAAAGGGTGGAACGAGCTGGAGCGGAGTTGAAGTTTACAGAGCAGAAGGGCTGATGAAGGAGATAGGAAGGGACTTCTGGGACTGGGGGTTGCCAACGGCCTTCTGTGTGGTAGACTGCTGCGATATCCTTCCAACGATTGCAACTGGAGGAATAAGGAGTGGAATAGACGTTGCAAAGGCCATCGCTCTTGGAGCTGAGGTGGCAAGTTCTGCACTCCCGTTGCTTAAACCAGCGGTGGAGTCCGCAGAGAAAGTCATGGAGAAGCTTGAGTACTTCGTGCGTGGCCTGAAAGTAGCTATGTTCCTCACCTCTTCAAAGAAAGTTGAAGAGCTAAGAGGAAAAGTCTTTATCACTGGAAAGCTGAAGGAGTGGCTGGAGTTCAGGAGGAAATAAGTTAAGGTTGGGGATATGTAAAAACGGTTGACAAAACTTGCTGGCCATCAAATTCAAGTCAAGTTTCAATCCGGTTCAATCTCGAGGATTTCGAGATATTTCAGAAGCGGTGCTGAGTGGAGGAGGTGTTCATGCCCAGCGAAGACGACCAATTCGCTGTAATCGTTGAGGAGGTCAAGAAGAGGGGCAAAGTTGTGAACAGTGCCATAGAGGATTTGCTGCCGCTGAAGGAGCCGGAAGGTCTCTACAGAGCTGCAAGACACCTCATAGACGCAGGGGGTAAGAGGCTCAGACCTGTAATGTGTCTCATAGCTTCAGAAGCGATAGGTATCGAGATGGAAAAGGCGCTCAAAGCTGCAGTTGCTGTGGAGACAGTCCACAACTTCACGCTCATACACGACGACATAATGGATAGAGACGAAATGAGAAGGGGCGTAAAAACTGTCCACACCCTTTATGGAGAGCCGACTGCAATTCTGGCGGGGGACACTCTCTTCGCGAAAGCGTTCAGCATACTCGCGAGTGAGAGTTCTCACAGGCCTGAAAATGTCGTCAAGGCATGCAGGATGCTCGCAGACGTGTGCGTGGAAATATGCGAGGGCCAGTACATAGATATGAGCTTCGAGGACAGGCCAATAGAGGACGTGAGCGAGGAGGAATACTTGGAGATGGTGAGAAAGAAGACTGCAGTTCTCATAGCGTGCTCTTGCGCGATTCCGGCCGTTCTCGCTGGGGAGGAGGATTATGCCAAAGCTCTGTGGAACTTTGGAGAGCTGTGCGGTATTGGATTCCAGATTCACGACGACATTCTTGACCTCGTTGGAGGAGAGAAGATAGGAAAAGACTGGGGGAGCGACCTCGTCGAGGGAAAGAAGACACTCATCATGATAAAAGCAGCAAGGCTCGGAATTGAAATTCCGGTTTTCGGGAAGGGAAAGGCAAGTAGAGAGGAGATAGAGGCGGCTGTAAGAATTCTTGAAGAGAGCGGAGCGATAGCTTACGCGAGAGAGAAGGCGAGGAAGTTCGTAGAAATGGGAAAAAGAGAGCTGAGAAAATTACCAGATGGTAAGGCGAGAACATTGCTTGAGGGAATAGCAGACTATCTGATTTCAAGGGAGTATTAGTTATTTTATAATTTTAGTTAAATTTTAGTTATTTCGGAAAAATAACTAAAAAATAAAAAACAAAGCTAAAGCCTGTCAACAAGGGCAGCTACAAGCAGTGGTAGCAGAACAGTTGCGTCTCCTTCCACCGTGACCTTTCTAGCCTTCTCGCTTATCTTACCCCAGGAGATTGCTTCTCTCGGCCTCGCTCCAGAGAGGCTTCCGTCCCACTCCACTGCCGTTGTTATATAAACTGCGTAATCCAAGCCGTCCTTGAACTGGTTCCACCATATCGTGTGGTGCTTGCTTATTCCTCCCCCCACTATTAGTGCTCCCGTTTTTTCGGCAGAATAGACGATGTCGCTGAGCTCGCACTCGTCCTTCAGCACATCGACTACGAAGTCCCTGTGCTGCTGGTAAAATATCCAAAGCTGGCTGCCAAACGCTCCGTCGGTTATTCCTGGAACAAAAATTGGTATCTCGTTCCTCCAGCACCAGTACACTATCGAGCTCTCAGCGTTCTCCTCCCCCTTCAGCCTCTTCCCAACCTCCCAGATTAGTTCTCTCGTTGAAAGTCGCTTCTTCTCAGCGTATATGTCTTCGAGCATCGGAAGCACTTTCTCTTCTATGATGATGCCGTAGCACTCGTTCGGAGTTACGACGTTTCCTATCCTGTTAACGCCCATCCTGTGCAGCTCCGCATCGTCGAGCATGAACGAGCCGTGGTAGTAGTCCCTCCATATCCTCGCGAGGTCGTGGTCGAGAGTTCCGCACGTCGTTATTATAACGTCAACGAGCTTTCTCTTCACGAGCTCTTTGATAACACCCCTCGTACCCGTAGATACTATTGCAGCAGGGAAGGAAAGGAACACTGTGGTTTTTTCGTCTTTTACCATTTCCTCAACTATGTCAACGGCGTCTGCAAGCTTCTTGGCCGTAAATCCTCCGGCTGAGAAAAATTGCCTTATGAGTTCAGAGACTCTCATCGACTCCTTGAGCTCGATGTCCCTGACAGGTTCAGCTTTACCGAAGTCAAACTTCTCCATGAATCGAGGGAGCATACACTGTATAGGTTCGTTTCGGTGCTTTAATGGCATCAGCCGAAAACGAGTTCAAGCGGGTTCGAGCGGGCTGAAATCCAAACATTTTTTAATGTAGATTTTCAACATTCAAACGTGTGCGAGTCGAAGGTGTTTTTGAGAAAGGACGATAAAGAGGAGCTCGTAATGGAGGACGTTATCAGAATAGAGGTCGAAGGTAATCGGCTGAAGCTTTATGGCATTTTTGGAGAATTTAAGGAGATTAGGGGAAGGATCGTTCTCATGGACATGGGTTCTCACAAGGTGGTGGTAGAGGATGCCTAAAAGGAAGTCCAGTTCGAAAACGAGTTTGAAAGCCGGAAAAAGTTCGAAAAAGAGTTGTAGAAAGAGGGGTAAGGTAAAAGTCGCAATAAACGGCTACGGCACGATAGGAAAGAGGGTAGCCGACGCAGTAAGCCTGCAGAAGGATATGTGTGTCGTCGGAGTTACGAAGACTAAGCCTGACTTCGAGGCGAGGATGGCTGTTAAGAAGGGTTACAAACTCTACGCCGCGATACCTGAGAGGGCAGAGCTCTTTGAGAGGGCCGGAATCGAGATTGAGGGAACGATAGATGACTTGCTAGAAAAGGTAGACATTGTTGTAGACTGCAGCCCCGGAAAGATTGGAGCTGAAAACAAGCCTAAGTACGAGAAGGCTGGAGTAAAAGCCATATTTCAGGGCGGCGAGAAGGCTGGAGTTGCTGAAGTCTCATTCAACGCCCTCGCCTGCTACGACAAAGCTCTGGGAAAGGATTACGTGAGGGTAGTAAGCTGCAATACCACTGGCCTTACGAGAGTTCTTTATTTGATAAAGGAGAACTTCGGAATAGAGAAAGTGAGAGCGACGATGATAAGGAGAGTCGTTGATCCAAAGGAAGACAAGAAAGGTCTTGTGAACGGAATAATGCCAAATCCCATTACTCTCCCCTCACACCACGGGCCGGATGTACAGACAGTTCTTGACGTTGACATAACCACAGTCGCTTTCAAGGTTCCAACAACACTCATGCACGTTCACTCGCTGAACATAGTTCCGAAGGAGGTGCCAAAAGTTGACGACATAGTGGATGTTCTCGAAAAGGAGCCGAGGATTTTGACTTTTGAGGAGAGCGACGGCTTCACGTCAACAGCAAAAATAATCGAGTGGGCAAGAGAGGTGAGGATGAGGTACGACATCTTCGAGAACTGCGTTTGGAGAGACAGCGTAGCCGTCGTTGATGGGGAGATATACCTCACTCAAGCAATACACCAGGAAGCAATAGTCGTACCAGAGAACATAGACGCGATAAGGGCGATGTTCGAGCTGAAGAGCAGAGAGGAGAGCATGGAGCTGACGAACAAGAGCCTTGGGATTGGTGAAATTAGAGCTTGATTTATTTTAATTTTTACTTTTATAAGTTTTTAAAAACTTTATAAAAATCATTATAACTCCACAGTTTTTAAGCTTCATGAGTGAACGAGTCGGCAGAAGGAACTAAAAGGAAGCTAGAAGTCGAGAGTAAAGAGATCGTTAAAAACTTTAAAACTCTGAACCTCAACCCACGCCTGCCACATCACACATCAGGGTGATTGCATGAGGTTAGCAGTAGTAGACCCGAAAAAATGCAAACCGAAAAGGTGCAGTCTCGAGTGCGTGAAGTACTGCCCAAAAGTGAGGACCGGAGCTGAGGCGATAGTCGTTAACGATATTGCAGTCATCTCTGAGGAACTCTGCGTTGGCTGCGGTATATGCGTAAAGAAGTGTCCCTTCAACGCGATATCGATAGTAAACCTGCCAGAGAGGCTTGAAGGCAGGGAAGTCCACAGATATGGAAAGAACGGTTTCGTTCTGTACAACCTCCCCATACCCAAGAAAGGTCACGTCGTTGGTTTACTCGGAGCAAACGGAACTGGAAAGACAACAGCAGTCAGAATCCTCTCAGGCCAGTTGAAACCCAACCTTGGGAAAGAGGAGGCAAGCTGGGAGGAAATATTCGACAGATTTGCCGGAACTGAGTTGCTTGACTACCTGAAGGCTCTTGCAGACGGAAAGATAAGGACAGCTGTCAAACCGCAGTACATAGAGGTGATACCGAAGGTGTACAAGGGAAAGGCAATTGACCTCCTCAAAAAGGCAGACGAAACTGGTAGAGTGGACGAGTACATATCAAAGCTCGGACTCGAGAACAGTGTAAGGAAGGACATATCAGAGCTCAGCGGTGGAGAATTGCAGAGGATTGCCATAGCTGCTTGCCTGTCGAAGGATGCGGACTTCTACTTCCTCGACGAGATTACTTCTTACCTTGACATTTACCAGCGAATAGCTGCTGCGAACGCAGTGAGAGACATAGCAAAGAAAAAACCCGTGCTGATAGTCGAGCACGATATTGCAATTCTGGACTTGCTCGCCGATCTAATTCACATAAGCTACGGCGAACCGGGCGTTTATGGAATAATAACGAATCCAAAGGG
The DNA here is from genome assembly GCA_027066965.1 of Archaeoglobaceae archaeon. Lineage (GTDB taxonomy): Archaea > Halobacteriota > Archaeoglobi > Archaeoglobales > Archaeoglobaceae > WAPX01. The sequence goes on along the minus strand of JAMOMT010000027.1, from coordinate 4,644 downwards.
TGTCAGAGTTGGAATAAACCAGTACCTCAGAGGATACCTACCAGAGGAGAACGTGCAGATTAGAGATAAACCAATTGAGTTCGACATGTTCCAGCCGAGGGAGAGCGAGTGCGAGAAAGTACTCGCAGAGTATCCTCCCTTTACCAAAACCTACCCCGGATTTAAGCTTGAGGCAAGTGGTGGAGATGTGAAGATAGGAGAGGTGCTCGGAGTTGTTGGAGCGAACGCAACGGGTAAGTCTACCTTTGTCAAAGTTCTCGCGGGTGTAGAAAAGGACGACGAAGAGAGAGTAAAGTTGGAGCTGAAGGTATCCTACAAGCCCCAGTATGTGAAAGCAGATAGCTCGGCGAAGGTCATTGACTTCCTTAGGTCAGTAAACCCGGCGGTCGAAACTTCTTACTACAAAACGGAATTCGTAAAACCTCTCGGGATTGATAAAATCGCTGACAAAAGGTTAAGCGAGTTGAGCGGTGGAGAACTGCAAAGAGTTGCAATAGTCGCTTGTCTGCTTAGAGACGCCGACTTATACCTGCTTGACGAACCCTCAGCCCACCTCGATGTGGAGCAGAGGACGGAGGCTGCGAGAATAATCAGGAGGTTCGCTATGAACATGGAGAAAAGTGTGCTCGTCGTCGATCACGACATATACTTGATAGACATGATAAGCGATAGGCTGCTAGTGTTCGAGGGAGAACCCGGCAGAAGGGGTAGAGCCAGCAGGCCTATGGGCATGAGGGAGGGAATGAATAGGTTTCTCTCCAAGCTCGGAATAACGTTCAGGAGAGACGAGGAGACCAAGAGACCAAGAATAAACAAACCCGATTCGAGGCTTGACAGAGAGCAGAAGGCAAAAGGAGAGTACTATTATTACTTTTAAATTTTTAATGATAATTCAACTTAATCTATAACTCAATCGTGATATTTCATTAATCCAACAATTATTATTTTATTGTTTCAAGAGCAATAAAAGGGATTGGAGAAGTGGAAAGTCGCTGAAACAAGATTAAAATCGATCAATTTCTGAATTAACCTATGGAATTGTTTAAACAGGAAAAGATTAGAAGTGAGCTGGTCAAATGGAGTAATCAGAAAACGACTATGCAGTAAGAAGATCACTCTGGAAAAGCTCGAAGAGGTTAAAAACCAGCAAGCAAGCCGAGGTCAAATGATATAATCACGGGACTGAAATCCTCCTGTTTTTTGGAATGTAGTTCTTAACTTTCCCGTCCACGACTTTACCACACCCTACATAAAATCCTCTCCACCTGAGTATCACATAAGAACAATCACTTTCGAGCTCCAAATCTTCTAAATCCTCTCCTTTCATCCACCTCTCAACAACCTCGTCTCCAACGTCAACCACGCATCTCTTTGCATACCTACCAAGAAGGGCTGCTCCGTCTAGGCTGAGCCTGAATCCGTCTCTCTCAATTCTACCGACGTAAACGCCAGAGTGCACGACCTTCCTTCTCAAAAAGTCGGGAGCGTCCTCTTTTACCGCGTATATCTTCCCCTTTCCTCCTTCGTAAAACCTGTAATCGCACTCTATTCCAAACTGCTCGAGGAGTATCTTTTTGACGTCGTCGCTGACGTCCTTAAACTTCTTCATTTCGTCCAACACTCCTTTTCGGCCTTACTCATTTACTCATCTTTATTCCGGCTTCCTTATTCTAGCAACGAAGAACCCTTCTGTGTCGTTGCACTGGGGATGTACCCTCAAACACTTTTTGACCTCATCCGAGTACTCCCTACCTTCGAACTCCCTGAACGGTTTGACCCCCTTGACCGGAGCGTCTATCTCTTCGACCACGGCGTTTCTGTTCGCGAGGAGGTGGTCCACTACTTCCTCGTCTTCTAGAGGGTCGAGAGTGCACGTGGAGTAAACAAGTACTCCACCTCTCTTCAAACTATCGTAAGCTGAAAGTATTAGTTGCTTCTGAAGTCTAGAGAGAGCTAAAACTTCCTTCATGCTCCATATTTTCGCATACTTGTAGTTCTTCCTAACCATCCCGACGTTGCTGCATGGAGCGTCCAGCAAAACGTAGTCGAACTTCTCTCCGTACCTTCCAAACTTCCTGCCATCGCACATGGTTACGTGAGCGATGGCACAGCACCTCTGAAGGTTCGAGATCAGTATGTTTATTCTCGGATACTTAACGTCGTTGGCAATTATCAGAGCTTCGTTCTCCACATATTGGGCTATCTGAGTAGTCTTCGCTCCCGGAGCTGCAGCCATGTCGAGGATTGCTTTTCCCTTTTCAACTCCCAGAACTACGGGAGGAATCATGGAAGAAGCTTCCTGAAAGAATATCAACCCAAGCTGGTGCTCTAGACACGAACCGTCCAAGCCGTTCGGGCAAGAGGAGTCTGTGCAAACGAAAAACCCTTCCTCACACCAAGGAACTTTCTCCAACCTCCCGTACCTCTCCAGAAGCTCCAGAACTTTCTCGAGCTTACCCTTCAGAGTGTTTATCCTAACGCTCAGCCTGAGGGGCTTTGCCATATACTCCCAGAACTCCCTTGAGCCATCAACCTTCGAGTATCTCTCGAAAAAATCAGGGTTCAGATTCCTGAATACTTCCTCCGGCAATTCGCTCATCGAGATTTGCATTCTTAAGTAGCTTTATATATTTCCTGCTCGATGTCTTTTTCGAATGCCCAAAAAGCTCGTGATAGCGATAGACAGGGATGACGATCTCGGCAGGAAGACTGGAATCAAATCACCGGTAGTGGGAAGAAGGGCAAACGTGGAAGCAGCCGTCAGGCTCGCCGTAGCAGATCCCGAAGAGTCGGACGTAAACACCATGTTTGGAGCGGTAAAAGTTTACGACGAGCTGAGAAGGGCTGGAGAGGACGTAGAGGTCGTAACGGTCTGCGGAGACGAGAGGGTCGGAGTCGTGTCAGATACGAAGATAGCCGAACAGCTTGACTGGCTGAAGGAGAACCTGAAAGCCGAGAGAGTTGTTGTGGTGAGCGACGGAAGCGAGGACGAGTACATCATGCCGCTCATATCGAGCAGATTCAGGATAGATGCCGTCAATAGGGTTATAGTGAGGCAGAGCAGAACTCTCGAAGGTACCTACTTTCTGATAAAGAAGATGCTTGACGATCCAAAGATTGCGAGGATGACGCTCACGCCAATAGGTATAATATTCGTCGTTTACTCAATTTTCCTTCTTGCACGCTATCCTGAGTGGGGTTCGGGAGCCATAATCCTGACTATAGGGCTTTACTTCCTTATAAAGGCTTACGGGCTCGAAGACGCGGTGGAAGAGTACTTCTCCACCCTGAGAAAGGCTCTGCTCGAGGGTAGACTCTCCTTCGTCGCCTACGTAGTCTCTGCCATACTGATAATTATAGGAGCGATTCAGGGGGTAAATCTCGTCTGGAGTATATACACGGGCAAGATAGCTCCCGGGATAATAACGATAATCACAGCGTTCATATACGGCTCAGTTTGGTGGATCGTTGGAGGTGGAATATCAGCATCTCTCGGCAGACTTTTCGACCACCTTGTCGAGAAGAAGCCTGTGAGAAGGCAGCTCGCTATGCCGTTCATGCTCATATCAGCGGGACTCGTTCTCTGGGGTGCAAGCGTGTTCATACTCGCGAACAGCGAAGTTGGGTTCGAATTTAGGCACAGTGCCTTGCAGTGCCTGCTTTACTCGATTCTCGGAGCCGTGCTGATAGCGGCGACATCTCTTATGGCCATAAGGGCGACGCCAGCAAGGAGCTAGTAGGAGCTGAGTATTTCACCCCCATACAAGATCACCACCAAAGTTTTTTTACCTTCAAATTTTTCTTCCAGAAAAGCCGCAATGGCGGGGGCGGAGAAGTGGAGGATACGTCGAAAGATGGCAAAGCGTGCAAGCGAAGTGTGGAGGACGTTGAAAAAATAACAGTCGTGTTTGCAGCCTATAGAACTCCCGGGATGATAGAGAAGAACTACCTCATGCTAAAAAAGATGGGTGTGAGAGAGTTCGTACTCGCCGCAGACTGCCCGAATGCGAGGCTCAGGTACCTGATCAGAAAGTACAGTTTCAAACTCTCGGTAAGCGAGAAGAGGAGAGGAAAGTGGAGAGCCCTCAACGAAGCTTCTAGACTTGCCGAAGGAGAGTATCTGCTTTTCATAGACTCTGACACCGTACTCGAGTGCGAGGTGGGGGAAATAGTTAGGGCCCTGAAAAAGTACGACGCCGTGGAAATCAGAAAGGAAATAATTGGGTCGAGCGTCATGGAGAAACTCGTAAATATAGACTACCTGAACATGTTTGCTGTTGCCAAGCTTTCTGAAAGGCTGAACTCCTGCCTCGGCTTGAATGGTGCCGCTTTCGCGATAAGGAAAGATGTGTTCTTCTCTCTGGGTGGGTTCAGAAATGTCGTAAACGAGGATACAGACCTTGGAGTCAGGCTGGGCCTGAAAGGTTACAGTTTCGGAACTGCCGGCAGAGCTTTCACAGCTGCACCCAGAGGTTTCAGGGAGTGGACGACCCAGAGAGAAAGGTGGGCTACTGGAGGCGCCCAGATAGTGCTCGAATTCTTCCCGGAGCTCTTGAAAAAGCCGGTGCTCTGGGTTCCAGCTATATACCTCGTCTTCCCAGCGATAGTAGCATTCGCACTTAACGACCTGATAAAGGGCGATAT
>JAMOMT010000026.1 GCA_027066965.1 Archaeoglobaceae archaeon | reverse complement strand
GATCCTCGAGCTTCCCTCCCTCCACGCTCCTGCTCCACAGGTTCTCGTCAATGCTGTACGGCTTCTCCTTCGTTACCGGTACCTCTATGCCGTGCTTCTGAGCGTAGTCGATCTCCCACTCCCTCGTCAAGTTCATCTCCCTCATCGGAGCTACGACTCTGAAACCGTACTGATGAAACACGTTCTCGAACCTGAGCTGGTCGTTTCCCTTCCCAGTGCAGCCGTGAGCTATTGCTTCGGCCCCCTCCTTCTTTGCAACCTCGACTATTTTCTCCGCAATTATGGGCCTGGCAAGGGATGTTCCCAGCACATAGCCCTCGTAGCAGCCGTTCGCCTTTATGAGCTGGAAGAGAGCTCGAACGTATTCATCCTTTGCGTCTATCGTGTAGTGCTTATCAGCGTAGAGCTTGCCCTTCCTTTCAGCCTCCTCCACGTCTCTCCTAGGCTGACCTATATCAACGGTGACAGTAATAACTTCGTCAAAGCCGTACTTCTCCCTGAGCAGAGGAATGCACACGGTTGTATCCAGTCCGCCTGAGTAAGAGAGCACGACCCTGCTCATGCCCGTAGTTGTTTCGATGGGTTAAAAATGTGTCGAAAGAATTATTTTTCCAACACAAGCAGTTGTTTCAGGCGATGATGAAAGGACCCCTCTGAGGAGACGATGATGAGGGTATTGAGTTCTGAGCTTTTTATAAATTTAACAAGCTCCCAACAGCGAGCGAAATGCGACGGAACCAAAAATCAGTCAAACGTAGTTGCTTCTCTCACAGCCTTGTTAAAGGCTATCTCACCTATACCTCTTATCTGCATCGATATGCAGAGCATCTCTCCGCTCGCAACTTTTTGAAGCTGTTCGGCCGCGTGTATCGTTTCCTCCGCTAAACTAACGTCACTGTTCACGTAGGACTGGTAGGCGTTCTCGAACAGCCTTTTCGCCTCCGTAACATCAGGTACGTAAGTGGAGAATCCCTCTGGATTCGCAGAGGCTTTGGTGGAGAAGCTGTAAACGAGGTCAGCTATGTCTTCCATGTGCTTAGAGACGGTCCTAACTCCGAGAACGAACCTCAGCTCGTCCCAGTTGGTCGGGCAGGATAGTTCCCTTAGCATCTTGTTCATTTTTCTGACTGCAAGCATGTACAGCCTGTCCGCATCCCTCTCTAGCTTGATTATATCCCTGAATTCCCTTGAATCTCTCTTCTTCAGCCCCCTTTTCACGAGCTGAAACATGTTCGAGACTATCTGAGCGAACCTGTTCATTACTTCGTCTAGGCTCGCCTCAGCTATGCACTTCAGGACTATCCTGTCCTCTCTCGCGTCTATAATTTCCATGCCCATAAGGTTTCTTGCCACGTCGCTTACCCTCGTTATAGAACAGCTGTTGAAGTCACCCTCCACCACTATTTCATCGAGCCCTTGAATGTATAGAGAGTGTATGAACCTTCTCAGAAAACTGTAATCGCATCGGGAAAGCTTAATTCTACCCTTAGTGGAGCTGTTAACGTTCTTTGGATGAATGCGAATGTGATTAACGTCAACGTGAAGGATAAGCTCATCTCCTTTCTTCAGAGAGTTTGCAGCTATCCAGCTCTTGGGTAGGCTCACCATGTAACTCGAGCCCCCAATGAGCTGGAGCTTCCTTATTTCCATATGGTGTGATTTGGATCAATCAATTAAAAGCCTTTTGCCCACTTCTTTATAGAGATTAACCGCAGTAACACCGTATTTTTCGAATTTATTTGGCTTTAGTTTATCAATTAAACCAGCAAGAGCTCCATTACTTCCCCAACGCCCTTGCAACTGAGGTGAGGATTAGAGTGGAAAACAGGCATTTTAGTAATCTGAAGCAAAACAAAAAGAAGCAACAATCAATCTGGCACGTCAAGCCCTATGGTTTTTCTGTACCTCATTCCTGGGAAGGACACCTTTGATATGGCAGAATAAGCTTTCTCTCTCGCTTCCTCGCAGTTCTCGGCTTTTCCAACTACTGTGAGAACTCTGCCTCCAGTCGTGCAGTAACCTGTATCGCATCTCGCAATTCCGTTCGCGTAAACTATAGCATCCTTCATCGCTTCCTCCAGACCATCTATGGGCTGGTTCGTGTAGTGATCTCCTGGATATCCAGGCTTGAATCCTTCTCTACCCTTCATAGCTCCGCTCACTGCACAGATTGCAACGCAGCAACTTTCGTCGAACTTTACATCGACATCCTCGAGTTCCCCATTCACAGCGGCCATCGATATCTCGTAGATGTCGCTCTTCAGCCTCGGCAGCTTCGCTTCAGCCCCGGGATCGCACTCCCTCACGTTTACTTCAAGAACCTTCGGTATCAGCTCCCCGTCCTCATTTACGAGCATTATCACCGGGTACAGAATTCCTCTGAAGTCGTAGTTGCTAATTATTGGTTCTACGACGAGCTCCATTATTTTCCTTTCCACATCATCGTTAACAGCTGGATGCGGACTGACTGCCCCCATACCGCCAGTATTCGGGTTTGTCAGCATCCCTTTTTCAAACAACTCTTTAGCCTGCTCGAGAGTTAGATACTTCTTCCTGACGCCCATGTAGAAATTTCTCATCCCCTCCAAGTCGTCGGGATCGAAGGCCCTCTTGTAGTCCTTCGCGTGACTGAAAGGCTTAACGCACTTTCCGTCCGTAACGGCCGTAAAGGCGACTTCTATTCCGTAAAGCCTCTCCTCCACAATCACTTTGTTCCCAGCGTTTCCAAACTTCTTTTTGACCATTATCTCTTCAACTGCCAGCAGAGCTTCCTCAACGCTGTCGCAAACGTAAACTCCCTTTCCTGCAGCAAGCCCGTCTGCTTTAACGACCACTTTTCTACCAGCCTCAAACTGCTCTCTAACGTAATCCTTCGCTTCCTCTGGATCGTCGAAGTTTTTGTAAGCAGGAATTGGTACACCTATCCTCGCCAAGAAGTCTTTAGCCCAACACTTGCTGGCCTCTATCAGCGTCTGTTCTTTCTTTGGCCCAAAAGTGGGAATTCCCTCCTCCTCAAGCCTATCAACTAAACCGAGACTCAAAGGTTCTTCTGGCCCAACAAACACGAGGTCAACGTCGAGCTCTTTCGCCGCTTTTACTATCCCGTCCAGATCTCTTATCGACTTGGCAGTGCCAACTTGCCTGCACTTTGGAAAGAGTTCACTTCCAGCGTTGCCAGGAGTTACATAAACCTCATCAACCTTCTCGCTCCTTGAAAACGCGTGAGCGATCGCGTTCCCTCTTCCTCCAGCGTCAACGACGAGAACTTTTACCATATCCAGAGCTTGAAACCGGAAATTAATAACTTTTACATTCTCGCGCTCTGCAAGCCTGAGGGAGAACTAGATTTTAATTGAATTATAAAGAGTGAAATTAAGTAAGAAAGATAAAGATAAACCCAGAAAATATATTACCCATATCCTATTATCCCCTTCGCTGTAAGCTTTGCTCTCTCCTGCTTTGACTTCTCCTCGAACCTCTCGTAGAACGACATCATCGACTCCGTTATGCTCGGTTTGACTTTCTTCAGAGCTTCCATGAAGTGCCTCCTCTCAACGTACTCCGCGTTTATGTTTTCTCTCATCGCAAGCATCACCGCTTCCCTGCAAACGGCCTCTATATCTGCACCAACGTAACCTTCCGTCAGTTCTGCGAGTTCCATAAGATCGACTCCCCTAAGAGGCATGTTCCTAGTATGTATACGGAATATCGCGAGTCTACTCTTCTTGTCAGGAGGTCTTACGTAAACGAGTCTGTCGAAACGCCCGGGCCTGAGCAAAGCCGGATCGAGCATGTCC
>JAMOMT010000025.1 GCA_027066965.1 Archaeoglobaceae archaeon | reverse complement strand
TTAAAGGAAAAGACTTCGACTGGGAGAGGCTTAGAGAAGTTGTTCACCTAGCAACCCGCTTCCTCGACGACGTTATAGACGTTAACTCCTACCCATTGCCTGAGATAGAGGAGAAAACCCTAGCAAACAGGAAGATAGGGCTCGGAATAATGGGTTTTGCAGATGCGCTCTTCAAAATGAAAGTGCCTTACGACAGCGAGGAAGCTCTCGAGATAGCCGAAAGGCTGATGTCATTCATCCAGAGCGAGTCTCACAAGGCATCTCAGCAGCTCGCAGAGGAGAGAGGCGTATTTCCAAACTGGAAGGGAAGCGTCTGGGAAAAGAAGGGAATAAAGATGAGGAATGCGACGACGACCACCATAGCTCCGACTGGAACTATAAGCATAATCGCCGGCTGTTCCTCGGGCATAGAGCCCGTTTACGCTCTCGCATTTAAGAGAATGCACATCCTCGATGGGGAGGAGTTCTTTGAAGTTAACCCGATATTCGAAGAAACGCTCAAGCAGCTCGGCCTGTACAGCGAGGAGATCCTCGAGAAAATATGCGAGGAGGGAAGCATTCAGGAGATAGAGGAGATACCAGAGGATATCAGGAGAGTCTTCAAGTGTGCTCTCGACATCTCTCCAGAGTGGCACGTTAGAATGCAGGCAGCTTTCCAGAAGTACACGGACAACGCCGTCTCAAAGACGATAAACATGCCGAATCACGCTACAAAGGCTGATGTTGAGACGGCCTTTCTGCTCGCTTACGAGCTTGGATGCAAAGGAATAACCGTCTATAGAGACGGCAGCAGAGAGGAGCAAGTTCTGGCTCTCGCAAAGAAGAAGAAAGAGGAGAAAGAGAGGGCAAAGGAAGAGATAAGGGGCAGGATCGTAAAGACTGGCTACATAGAGCCGAGACCTCGCCCGAAGGTTACGACTGGAACGACCATAGAGACAAAGACGGGTTGCGGATCTCTGTATGTCACAATAAACGAAGACGAGTATGGAATAGCTGAGGTGTTCGTCCAGCTCGGAAAGAGCGGTGGATGTGCTGCTTCTCAGACCGAAGCTATAGGCAGACTACTCAGCGTTGCCTTAAGGAGTCAAATAAACCCGTACGCTCTAATTAGGCAGCTCAAAGGTATAAGGTGCCCCTCGATAGGCTTCGACGACGGCGAGATAATAACCTCCTGTGCTGATGGTGTTGCAAAAGTTCTGGAAAAGTACCTTAGAGGAGAGTACACCAGGCGCAGAACTGACGGAATAAAACCGCTAACGGAGTTTATGGAGGAAAAAGGGAAAAAAGGAAGGCAGAAGACTAAACTCATAGGAGGAGTCTGTCCTGAGTGTGGTAATGTGCTTGAATATGGAGAAGGTTGCATGGTTTGCAGAGTGTGCGGATATACCCGGTGCGGATGATGAGTCAAGCCACCACCTAACTCATCGGGCGAATTAGGGACACCAGAAAGCGTTACAACCTAAAGATTTATATAATGGATGTCCTGAAAAATGAAAGACGGAGTGCGGCCGGGGAGTTTGAACAGATTGCGGGATGAATAGGTTGAATGAGAACATCTCCGGCCGGCCAATGAAGGAAGTCCGTTAAAGGAGGTGGTATGAGTGAGTGAATTGCCACTTGCCCCGGTTGAGAGAATAATCAGAAATGCCGGAGCTCAGAGAGTTAGCGAGAGTGCAAAGAAGGCTCTCGCAGAGGCTATCGAGGACTACGCGATGAAGGTTGCGAAGAGGGCTGTCGAACTCGCGAACCACGCCGGAAGGAAGACAGTTAAGGCTGAAGATATAAAGATGGCCGCCAAGGAGTTGTAAATTTTTTGTTATTTTATTGCTATTTTTCTTTTACATGTTAGCTCAGAACTGGATATTACCACTAAAGCTCTAAGGAATTATCTCCGTCGTGTTGTTGAACGGCGGATAGTAGAGGTCTCTCATCTCCAGTAACCCCTCCTCAACTGCCCTGAGAACCGAAGGAATAGCCATTCTCACCTCTTCGATTAGGTGTTTGCACGTTTTACAGACGAGCTCGAAACCCTCCCTCCCCCACAGCCACTCCCTGTTGAAGAAGAGGCACCTCCCACCACAGATAAAGCCGTACTCACAGCTGACACAGGGTTCTCTGATTTCAACGATCTTCTTTATCCCCTCTTCCAGGCTGCCGGCAACATTCCACTCGAAGTCGGCACAAACCGGGCAGGCAGTAATTCTACCATCGGTCGTTATGGCAAAAGCTGTTTTTCCAGCACCGCATGGAGGGCTCGGATTCGGGTGGAAGAGAAATGCTCTCAGAACGCCGAGAATCGGAACTATCCCAAGAACGTTTCCTTTCTCGACTTCCTCACTCCACCACCTGACGAGCTCTGATATACCGGAGTTGTACCTCTCGACCCAACTTTTGAAGTCTTTCCATAGACCTTCAGGACTCCAAACGGCATTTATCTGCCAGTGAACGTGGTCGAAACCCAAACCTAGCAGGTGCTTTACGTCCCTCACTATGTCCGTTTTCTCGCTCGCAACCATCCTGGCAATCAGGTCACCCTCGTAAAACTTCTGCAACCACCTGACGTTTTCCACGACTCTATCGTAAACTTCTCCCTTGTAAAAGTCGTTTACTTCCTTAACTCCGTCAATCGAAACGAGAATCGTTGAGAGTTTTTTCAGGTACTTCCTCCTGACGTTTTTGAGAAGCAACCCGTTCGTTTGGAGAACGTAGTGCTTTGCCTTAATTAAGTCAATCATCTCTTCCATCAAACTGGCTCTGAGAAGTGGCTCCCCTCCATAAAACGCAATTACAGCCTCCTCGTCCCTCTCCACGAACTCCTTCAGCTTTTCAAGGTCGTAAGTTATCTCGGGAGGCATTATTGACTCGTCTATGCTTCCCCCGCAGTACTTGCATTTCAGGTTGCACCTTGCAGTGAGAAAGACGATGTAGAGCATTTCACCACGCCCGAATTCAAACTTAATTTCTCCTCAGCTCTTCATACCTCCTGCGAACAGCCTGAGAGAGCTCTTCTCTGAGTTCTCCGGAGAAGTAATCTATTCTAGCAGCTATCGCAACCTTAGCGGCCATGAACCTTGCCATCTTACCTCTCTTTTTCTTAGGCAGCGTCCTTACGTAGGGATGCTGGAATATTACCCCGTGCTTCGGTACTCTCGCCTTCTTGCCCTTCTTCATCCTCGCTATCGCCTTGTAGAGACTCTTCTCAGCTCCAATTATTTGAATTGTACTCGCTGGTATTTCTGCCAGTCTCTTCAAGCTACCAGCCTTCTCAAGTAGCCTCGCAGCTATTACTCCACCAAGTATCGAGTGCAGGTTAGGGGCAACTTTCTCAACCACATCTTCTATCTCCTTCTCGACCTTTCTCCTGAGGGACTTCAGGGAAGAGAGTTGTTCTCTAACAGCTTCTGTAATCTCGCTCTCCCTGACTTCCTCCACATCCTCGACCTTGTTTTCAAGCAGGTTTATCGTCTCGTCGAGCTCGTCGAGGAGCTTTAGCAGCATTACAGCGTACCTATCTTCCCTCCTCAGCTCCCTCTCTGCCTTCTCCCTGAAGTGCCTTATTGCCTCCCTCCTCAGCGTGGAGTAGTAATCCTTCTCGCTTCTGAAAACTCTACCCACTGCCACATCTTTAAGGTCGAAAGGCAGCTTTGGGCACTCGCACTCGAAGTCTGAATCAGCTTTTTCGACTGATATCCTGCCTTCATCCCCAACGTCGACGAACCCGTACCAGACCCTATACCTCATGAACCTCAGCTCCCGAGTTGTTCGGCTCGGCTATAAAGCACTCGCACCCGATACCCTTCTCCTCGAAAAACCTGCTTATGTCCTTCAACACTCTCCTCCCCTCAACATCGCTCTCCACAGCTGTGTAAACTGCTGTACCCGTAGAACTCATTCCGACGTCGAAGTGTTCGAGTAGCTCTTTTATGACGGGATACATGCTAACTTCAACCTTCTTGAAACCAACGCTCTGAATTATTTTCACTCCCTCGTTAAAGCTGTCCAGATCTCTCTCGGCAATCGACGGGAGTATCTTCATCAGAACGACGTGAGAAACTTCTCTCACTTCCTCGATGGGGATAGGGCAATAAGACCTAAACAAGTCAACCTCTCTCTTGCCCGAGAAACCAGAGAGTTCGGGAACGACTACAGCTGTCTTCCACGGAAAGTCGAGCCTCGCGATTACGGGAGGTGGAGGTGCTTTACTTGCAGAGGACGGGGCGAAAGATGTCTTAACTTTTCTACTGTGCCCACCATCGACTATGAATCCCCCATACTCAAATGCAGCCACCCCAATTCCAGACGTGCCGCCTCTCCCCACAAGCTCAGCAAGTTCTCTAATGCTTCTGTTCTCCCCTCTTAGAAGAGAACAGGCTTTCGCCACAGCTAAAGACAGTTGGGTGCCACTTCCAAGCCCGCAGTGAGGTCTATACGCTCTCTCTATGCGAACTTCAAAGCTGCCGAAGAGGTTGGCAACGTTCTTTGCCCTCTCGACGAGCTCTTTCACCTCGTGTATGCCTGTACGTGCGTTCGAGCTAAAACTAATTTCAACTTTCGTTTCTTCAGCCTCTCTAACTACAACAACCATACCCGGGTCTATGGCGAATCCGGCACCGCCGTCAACTCTTCCTACACACCCGTTCAGATCTATCAACGTTACGTGGATTCTCGCCGGAGTTCTGACTCTAACTTCCACGCCCATAGCACCTCTCTCACGTATATAAGATTTTGTAACGTTTTATCATTCGAAATCCTCGTTCGAAGTTGCTGTTCGGTGGCAAAAAAGTGGTTTAAACAAGCTAAAATTCAAGTCAAAGTCAAGGCTCTACCTCCTGAAAACCCTCAGTTCTCCCATGAAGTACTTCCAGTTCAAAGCGAGGTGCAGAAGCACGAGTGCGACGAGGACAAAACCCACCCAAGTGTGATAAAATGTCCAGTCTCTCTTTGCCATTCCAAAAACGAAGAGTTCACCCGTGCGTCTACCATGAGGGGCAAGGTAAAGCACGAGCCCGGAGATGAACTGAAAGACCCCCAGAACGATCAGAGCGAGCACAACTGGCACCTTTGTTTTCGCACCCATAACGGGCGTAACTACTTCAATTCTTCAACTTTTCGGTCCAATAAAAATCTTGATTTTGACCGCTTCGAAATTGGAAACCTCCTCACGTAGCCACAGTTAAGACAGGTAACTATCACTCTCCTCTTCCTAACCCTCACCCTCACCCTATCGTGCCTGTAGGGGTAGTGACACTTCCTGCAAAAGGTCCTAAGTTCCTTCGGAATCTTTACCCTATACTTCATCGCTATCTTCCTTGCGAGCTCCACGTATCTCTTCGCAAGCTCGTAGTTCTCGAGTTTGGTCTTCTCCGCCAGTTCTAGGAGCTTTCTTATTCTCCTCTCCGCTATTTCCCTCTCGAGCTTTTTCTCCCTTTTCAGCATTTTCCTTCCTCTTTTTGTTGGTGGTTTCTGTTTTTGTTTGAATTACCAATTACCAATTAGGATCAAAAAACACAAAACTAAGTTAACTAAGGATAAAAAACTAAAGGAAACCTAGTTCCTTCGCCTTCCTTATTACAGCCTCAACCTCCTCTTCTACACTCATCTCGTGAGTGTTCAACACCAACTCCGGATTCTCGGGCTCCTCGTAGTGCCCATCCAAGCCTGTGAGACCCTTTATCTCACCCTTCAAGGCCTTTGCGTAGAGTCCTTTTGGATCTCTCCTCACTCTAACCTCCACCGGACACTTTAGATAAACTTCCATGAACTTCTCTATCTCCCTCCTCGCGTACTCTCTCGAGGACTTGTAGGGAGCTATAACCGAAACTATCGTTATCACGCCATTCCTTGCGAGCGTTTCGGCCATATGAACCACTACTCTGTTGTGCATCTCCCTTTCTTCCTTGCTGAACCCCAAGTCCGGGTATAGCTTGCTCCTTATGCCATCTCCGTCGAGAACTTCAGCTGTGTAACCCATCTCCTCAAGCTTCTCGTGTAAAGCATTTGCGAGAGTTGTCTTTCCCACACCACTCGGGCCAGTAAGCCATATTACAAAGCTCATACCAAAGCTCTCCCCCTGAGCCCGAACTTTTCAGGTTTAAGCCCAAACAGGCTCAGGACGGTTGGAGCGAAGTCGTATATCTCGCACTGGATATTTCTACTCTCACCTTCAGGCAACTTCAAGCTGAACACCCCGTACTCTGAATGGACGGCATCATCTGGTCCAGTATCGTTTTCAAGTAGGTAGTTGCTCTCCCAGCCGAGAGTCCCGGCTGAACGCCAGTACAAATCGTCGAAATAAACTAGCATGTCTGGCTTGTCTCCCCTGCAAACGGGATAAATCTCCTCAGGGTAAAAGACTCTAGTATCCCACTTCTCTCCGTTTGGCCCCCTTATGCTCCTTATCATATCGGCTATTTCGTCTCTTGCCTTCTCGTACTCGGACTTCTTTATAACTCCCTTCGGCTCTCTCCCTTCGACATTTAGGAAAACTCTGGCGTAGTAGCCTCCCCACGCCCAAGCAATAGTTTTGCTCCAATCAACATCCATCTGCTCGAACCTTGTCCCCGGCTTTTCTGGTCTATTGTTGACCTTCAGCAAACCCTCCTCGATAAGCCACTGGTTTATAGCGAAGCATCCCTTCATCTTCTTTATTCCGTGGTCGGAAACTATGACTATAGCCGTGTCCTCGTCAAGCAGTTTTACAGTTTTCCCTATCTCCTTATCCAGCAGTTTGTAGTAGTCCGGAATTACGTTTCTATATTTGCTATTCGGCTCGTGTAAGTGGTGAGTTTCGTCGAAGTACTTCCAGAAGGCGTGGTGGATTCTATCCAATCCTATCTCGACGAACTCAAAGTAGTCCCAATCCTTTGTCTCTATCATGTGCCTTATCAGCTCGAACCTCTTCTTCGTCATTTCCCACACTCCCTCAACCACGGCGTCTCTGTCCTCCTTTCTGAAGACAACGTCGAAGATATACTCTCCAACGACGCTCTCAACCTCCTTCTTCAGCTCCTTCGGATATGTGTAGTTCACACTGCTGTCGGGAGTTATGAAGCAGGAAACGAGCCAGCCATTCACTGGTTTGGGCGGGTAGGATGGGGGAACTCCTATGAGAACGGACTTCTTAGGGGCTATGTAGTCCCACACGGCCTTCTCCTTCACCATAAGACTGTGAGCAATCCACATCTCGTCGTAGCTGTAACCCTTTCTGTGTCTGAAACCGTAGAGCCCGAGTTCTCCCGGCGTTTTGCCAGTTGCCATGCACATCCAAGCGGGAATCGTTATGGCAGGAATTGTGCTCTTCATTGGACCGTGGATGGAGTTCTCAACTATCCTCCTTATATTCGGTAAATCGTCAAGAAACTTGTCGAACAAAAGCTCTGGAGGGGCTGAGTCAAGTCCAATTACAAACACCTTACTCGAATTTTCACTACTCAAAACTTTCACCTCCATCTGTACTCTAATACTATTCCGCTAATTCTACCTCGAAACCGAAAATTCTCCTCACCTCTTCGAGAGCTCTTTCGAGCCTCTCCTCGTCCGCCTCGAAAACGGATCCAACAACCTCTTCCTTTCCTCCAGCGTTTATTCCAAGCTTCCGGAGGGATTCGATCAGTTCTCTGCATCTTTTATCTCCTCTGTTTAATCTAACGTACAGCTGGTACTTCCCGTTAAATCCTCTATTAACCGCAACGCAGACGCTCGCTTTTCCACTCCAGACGAGCTCTCTCGCCACTTTCGATATTATGGCGTTTGGAGAGTAAAAGCTGACGAACGCTACCCCGCCGTTCACCCTGGCCGAGTTGACGGCTCTCTCAATATCTTCTTTCACTTCCTTCGCCTTTTCGATCCATTCAACCCTTTCCAGCACATCATCAAGTTCGGCCTCTGAGAGAAAGAGAGCCGCCTCCTCAACTCCATATCTGTCGAGAGTTATGTAGTTTGAGTCCACAAGCCTCACGGCCTCGAGCACCTCTTCAACTCCGACTCCTTCTTCTTCGAGAATCTTCTCTGCGAGTTCTCCAAATCTCTCCATCTCGAAAAGTCTCTCACCAACATCTCCAACTGCTCCGAGGACGGTAAGGTACGAGGAGTGGTTGAACAATTCCGAAACTACGAAACTCGCAGAAGGATAAACCTCCCCCCTCGAGAGAGGGTTGTGGTAAATTATCCTGTCGTGAGATATTGGCTCCTGAATGTGATGGTCTATGAAGTACGCCTTCCTGAGCAAACCCCTTTCTGCGAGTCTAAAGACATCCCCCGGCATGTTGAGGTCGACGAAGTAAGCGAGCTTAGAAGAGTAAACTCCACTCTCTATCCTCGGATCGAACTTGAACTCACCCACCGGAGGCGTAAAGACGGGCATCCTTCCCCTTTCTCTCATTAGTATTGCGGCCGAACTAACTCCATCCGCGTCCCAGTGATGAACAACTATTTCCATGCACGGCAATACCTTAACTCTTAGTTATCTTTTTCGTTGGAATTTACTTCCTAACCAAGTTACCAGAACCAAGCTATGTCTCAAAAGTCAAAATCGAAAGATAATGCTCGCCTCACCCCTCGCAAACTCTAAGAGTGTAAATCACCCTGTGTATGGCCGTCATGTGAGCAAGCACGGCAACAACAGCTATCGCCTGCCAGACATAACCGCTCACCAAACCTGCTACCACTATGAGCAGCCTCTCGCTCCTCTCCGCTATTCCAACGTCGCACCTCTCTATCACATGTTCAGCTCTCGCCCTCGTATAGCTGACGAGTAAAGCTCCGCTCATCGCGAGAATTGAGAGCAGCCACCTTCCTGTGTAGAGGCCGAGGGCTGTGAATATTGCAACGTCAACGTACCTGTCGAATACGGAGTCTAGAAAGCCGCCAGCAGCAGAAACTTTGCCACAGTTCCTAGCTAATGCCCCGTCTAGCATGTCCATGAAACCACTCAGCAATATCACGACAGAGCCGAGAAGCGGTCTCGAAAACGCTATGAGAGATGCTGCGAGTAAGCCTGTTAAAAGACCAAAAAACGTCAGGTGATTGGGTTCTATACCGGCAGAGCACAGGAGTTTCGTCAGGGGATCGAGGATCCTAGTCGTGTAGGTTTTAACCCTGCTCAGCATGCTCTGGCTATTCCACGCAAGCTTATAACGTTTTCACGTTCTTGGTTCGTCTTCGCGTTTTCCGTTTATAACTCCACCTTATAACCCCAACCTTTACACTTCGGCTCTTCACCTCCTACACGCCCTCATCAAGTTCGCGTCACTTCCAGATCTTCCCCCTGTAGTGCCCGGTAACGGGACAGCCAAGACACAGCTCGTTTATCCAGTAGTCGCACTCTCCGCAGTTAGAGCCACAAGAGGGCTTCTCAGCTTTTTCCACGTGTATCTTCATGGGAATTATTGTATCCCTCTCCGCCCTCACGACTATTCCAACATCTATGTCGTAAACATCCGGGCTCGGCCTTATGTGCTGGTCCACTATAGCCTCGAGAGTGGAAAGGTCCTCGCCTATGAAGAGCATCGTGAGGTTCCTGTTCCCAGCAACTATAAAGCCGTTTAAAAAGAAGGGGCACCCCTCAAAGAGCTTCAAAAGTTCTCTTGGCTGTCGGCATTTTACGTCCACCTTCAGGATATACAGTCCCGGATTCTTTATGTTTATACCGTACGCATGATTTATTATTCCAAGCTCCTTCATCTTCTTTATTCTCGCACCAACGGAGGGCTGAGACAGTCCGACTATCTTGGCTATCTCGTTCTGAGACATTTCGGGGTTTTCCTCGAGAATTTCCAGAATCATCTTATCCTTTTCGTCGAGCTCGAACATTCCCACCATAATACCCCCAGTGATTGAACATTATTAACTTATAAAAAATTAGCGAAATAGTCTTTCGATGTTTTGCTACTGTCCTCCAATAGAGGTACCGTGTTGAGGTTATTTGTTCAAACCCCTGACTCTGCCCAGAACGCGTTTTGAGGAGAATCCCAATAAATTTCTCCGGTTTGCCGAGAGGCAACAATTACAAAAACGATATAACAACGCTTTTATTTATCAGCCAGCAAAAACCACTCATGGAAGAGGGTGTAACGAGGATAGGCGTCAGCCTGCCGAAGAACCTGCTTGAGGAGTTCGACAGCATAATCAAGACGAGGGGTTACTCTTCGAGGAGCGAGGCAATAAGGGATGCTATAAGGAACTACATAGCGGAGTACAAGTGGCTCGAGAAAGAGGAAGGAGAGATAGTTGGAGTCATAACAATACTCTACAACCACCACTACAAGGGCACGAGCGACGCTATAATCTCTCTGCAGCATGAAGCTGTGGATCTAATAGCAACAACTATGCACATTCACCTCGACAGCGACAACTGCCTTGAGATGGTTATTGTCAAGGGAGAAATGTCAAGGATAAAGAAGCTCATAGACAGAATTACCACGATAAAGGGTGTGAACAACGTAAAGCTGATCACGGCCATAAGAGAGTAGTGACATCTGCGGCCTTCTACGCGGCAACTTTACCGAACAGATAAAGCAATCCGTAACTTTGAAAGCACTGAAAGTCAAATGTTAAAACCCACATTAAAGATTTAGCGGAAAATCACTCGGAAATCAGCTTCTTCCCGAATTCAACAAGTCCTCCGCACTCGATTATGTTCTTCAGAAACTCCGGCATGGGGTTTATCGGATACTCCTCTCCTTTTGTTTTGTTAACAACCACGCTTCTCTCGTAATCGACTTCTATCTCATCCCCTTCATCGATCCTGTCAGTCTCCTTGCACTCAACCACTCTAAGACCAATGTTTATAGCGTTTCTGAAGAATATTCTGGCGTAGGATTTAGCTATCACCGCTTCAATTCCCGTTGCCTTTAAGGCCAAGGGAGCATGCTCCCTACTGCTCCCACACCCAAAGTTCTCGCCCGCAACTACAAAGTCTCCTGGCCTAACCTCAGACGGAAATTCGGGTCTCACGTTCTCGAAAACGTGCTTCGCAAGCTCTTCAGCCTCGTTTATAACTAGATATTTGCCTTGGATTATAACGTCTGTGTCTATGTCGTCTCCAAACTTCCAAGCCTTTCCCATGTCCCGGAGTGGCACATGACAATATAAAAAAACTACGGGAAGTAAACGAAGTCCCCCGTCTCCATGTACTTTTCGGGATTAACCTTTCTCCTCTCACCCTTCAGCCACTTTTCAGCTGAAAGCATCGCCCCTATCCTGTTGAGAGGTGTGTTGTTGTTCCCGCAGTGGTAACTGTAAGTGCACTTAGGGCACCCTTCAACTCTATTGCAATCGCAGCTTCTCAGCACATCGTAGGCTATGCGAAAAGCTCTATCCAGCCTATCGAACAGGAGCTTGCTGAGTCCGCTCCCGCCTCTCACGGCATCGTAAACGAATATGTCTCCCTCCGGAGTTGAAATGCCGCCCATGTGCTGGCTCCCGCCCCCAGTCAGGGCGTCGCTCGCCTCTATCAGAACATGCTCGAGTGCGTGAAAGCTTCCAGCATAGTAGTCCTCGTAGTCTCTTGGCTCTGGGAAGGGTGCTGAGAGGAGAAATCCCTTCGTGGGGAAGGTATAGCTAACCGCATCTATGTCCTCAGTCCTGAGCTTTCTGTTCGTAAAAACATCTCTAACTATATAGCCGTAAACTGTTATCGTTATGTCGAGAGAGCAGTAAACAGCCGAGCCGTCGGGAGAGAACTGCTCCACACGCCTTAGAACGGGTATTGAGGAGTAGAGCGGATCGGTTATCTCCCTCATCTCGTCTTTGGAGCACTTCTCTAGAACTGAAACTCTCCTTTTCAAGTCGAGCTCAACGCACTTGTATTTCACTCCTCCGTGAATTATCCTGCTTCCTGGAAAGAGTTCCTTTACAGCTATCGGTAAAGCTCTCTCACCTATGACTTTGTCCCCGTAAACCATCTTTACGGGCTCGCTTATCCCCCTCATACTGAAGCTAGAAGCGAGTTTCTTCGCCTCGTCAGTCGGGTAAAGTACCATTCCTCGAAAGATTGCGTAACCACTCTCCACGAGCCACTCCACAGCCCTCATCCACTCGTCCCTTATCTCCTCGAGCTGAAGGGGCCTCTCCATGCACATGAACAGCAGGTGGTACCTCATCAGATCTTCATTCAGCTTTTCGACGTAGCAGTGCATCTCGTCCCTGAAGTACTCCTCCGGCTTTCTCTTGTAGTACTGGGCTATAGTGTCCTCATCCCTCATGAGTAAAACGCCAATGCTCTCCTGCCCCTTCCTGCCAGCTCTGCCTGCTCTCTGAAGAAAAGTGGAGTAGTTAACAAGCTCTGAAACGACTGCGTCAACATCTCCTATGTCTATCCCGAGCTCAAGAGTTGGAGTTGAAACTACAACGGAGAGCTCTCCCCTCTTAAAAGCACTTTCCACCCTCTCCCTCTGCTCTCTCGTCAAGCCGCTCTTGTGAACTTCGGCTCTTATGTCGTTCTGCCTCAGAACCCAGGCAGCCGTTTCGACGAACTTGTAGGAGTTGCCAAAAACAAGAACCTTGTGTCCCTTTAGGGCACTAACCACTTCCACAACGGAGGAATATATGGAGGGCGTTAGCCTCATCACGAAGTGCAAGACTCCTTTTCTATGACTTCCGTGGACATGCACGAACTTCCTCTCAAACAAGGTTTCGGCAAACTCCTTAGGGTTGGCGATGGTAGCGGAGGAGCAGACAATCGAGTAGTCGGAGAACCTCTCGAGCCTCGCGTTGAGATAGTGCATGTTCGTACCAAGGATGCCGGAGTAAGTGTGGAATTCATCGAGCACGAGGAATGCGAGATCTCTGACGAACCTCCTAAAGGCCGGAGTGTTCCTCAGGTGGTAATCTACCATGTCCGGATTTGAAAGGATTAGGTCAGCTCTACCCGAGAAAACTGCCTTCCTCTCTTCGTAACTCGAATCTCCGTCGAACCTAACTGACCTAAGGCCGAGAAAAGTGGAATAGTACGCGACCTTATCGGCCTGATCCCTCGCGAGAGCCTTCGTCGGGTAGAGGATTATCGCCCGACCTCCATTCCTCGCCAAGGACTCGAGAACGGGAAGAATGAATGCTTCAGTTTTGCCGAACCCCGTTGGGGCCGTTATCACGACGTTCTTACCACTCAACACCTCCTTTATTGCAGAAGCCTGGAAGGGGTAAAGCTTTTCGATTTCCCTCAGCCTCAAGGCTTTCTTCAGGCTTTCAGAGAGGTCGACCTCTTCAAGAGGTACAGTTGGATTTGGATCTTCCGGCTCAAATCGCTTGTAAAGAACTATCTCGTCGTCAGTGCTGAAGAGAGGTTTCAGCTCTTCTTTCGGGCAGAGCTTCAGATTTCTCTGCCTTACACTCTCCTTCTTGCAAATGCACCTGCTTTTGAGCATTCCGCACTTAGGGCAGAAGAGAGAGTTGACATCCATAGTCTCCGAGCTTTTAAGTCCTCTCACGTCACATTAACCCTAACTCTCGGTTTCGGTTAGGTCAGATGCAAGATAACCAGTTTAAACTTTCAACAAGTAAAAAGAAGGTTTACTTCTCCCTTTCCTCGCTCATTTCCTTTGCAAGAAGTTCTATTTCTTCCATTGCCCTGTCTATACTCTTCTTGACTTCTTCGAGCGTTGACTCTGGAAGCTGGACGTCTATCTCCTTGATCGTCTCCTCTATGCTCTCGTTCAGCTTTTTCTGCGTGTCTTTAAGCAGGGTAACTATCATCGCGTAGTGCTCTGCAAGCTGGGTAAGAACGTACCTTTTGAGCTTTTTCAGGTTATCTTGAGCGTCCTCAATCGGAACCTCCCCAGACATGAATATGTGAGTTATCGACTCAGCATCGTTTCTGAACATGTCCACCACGAGCTCTGGATTTCTGAGGTCTTTAGAAACCCTTTTTATGTCGTCCATGGCCTCATCAACGGTCTTAGAGAGCTCCATGCAGTACTTCATCAGCTCTCCTACCTTTTCGAGGTAAGTATTCCTGTAAGCAAGCCCCATGCACCGCCGACTCCAGGAAAGAACTTAAATGTTTTCCGTCTTTTTCTCCAGCTCTTTTTGGAGAGAAGTAAAATGCCGTTAAGCAAACTTCAAAATCCAGCCGACTTTAGAGCGTTTTCAACAACTTTTCTGCCTACGACCCTCTCAGCGAGCTCCCTCTTCTCCATGAGAGTTTTCAGGTCTCTTATCCCCGCTCTGTAGAGCTTTCTCGCTCTCGCCCTTCCAATCCCCTTAAGCTGAACAAGCTCGATCAGCTCCTCCTTCACACCGTGCTTTATCCTCGTAACGAGTGAGCTGAAGAAGGGACTAGCTGTGTGGCCGGAGAACTCAGCAATTCTGTAGAGAGCGTTTGCGAGCCACTCTGCCGTCTCTACAATTCTCCTCAAATCCCCGGGAGCCATGCTGTACTTCTCGCATATGGTGTCCTCATCGACCTCGTTTATCCAGTCGTAGAGGCAAGAGGCAGTTTTCAGCTCCTCCAAGAACCAGTCGTACTCGGCAGAAGAGGCGGAAGGGACGTAAGTCAGCTCGTCGTAGACTGAGAAAAGCAGCTCTTCAACCCAGTCATCATCTCTCCTAAGGTAAAGCTTCTCCATGTCCGGAGTCCTACATATCAGATGTAGAGCAGCTATTTCGCTGAACTCTTCCCTCCTTCCAAGCTCGGAGAAGAATATGTGACCCGTCATGGGATCGATGTAGAGCCTCGAAACGAGCTCTCCGAGAGAGGTTAAAGCAACTTCTTTCCCGTGAACTTCAGCGAATCCCCAGCCTTCGAGCTTCCTCAGAGTTCTTTCTATCTCGAACCACACGGGTACCTCGTTCTGGTGGAAGAAGAACGTCGATTCGAAGAAGCTCTCTATTTCCTCCACGGTTTTGAGCTCTGAAGCTAAAGCGAGGACGTGAAACCTTATACAGCTCTCAGCCCCAAGCTTTGATTGCACACTCTCTGCCTCGCCCATCAAGTACCTTCTCAACACATCCCTCTTCGCCTTCTCAGTGTTTACGACTACAACAGCCTCTCCCTTTTCGTCCATCCCCGGCCTTCCAGCTCTCCCGACCATCTGCTTGTACTCCATGACTTTTATTGGCGTGCTCGCGTAGCCGGAGAAGCGGTGGTAACTCTTTATGATAACCCTCCTCGCCGGAAGGTTCACTCCTGCTGCAAGAGTTGGTGTGGAAACGATCACCCTGATTATTCCTCTCCTGAACGCTTTCTCCACCTCTCTCCTCTGAGAGCCCAGCAATCCGGCGTGGTGAAAGGCAACACCTCTCCTCACACACTCCGCAAGCTTCCTGCTCATCTCTCCGTCGTTCTCCTCAAGTATCTTCTCTGCAACCTCCTCCGCCTTGCTCGAAACTTCAAAGGAAAAGAAAAGAGAAGATAACTTTACTGCCGTGCTCTCAGCGTTCCTCCTCGTGGAATCGAAAACCAAAACCTGACCTCCACTCTCCACGCAGTCCCTGACGAGGGACGTGTAATCCCCGCCAATCTTCCTCTCCTCCACAAGCTTCAGAGAGCCGGACTCATAGAGCTCGAGCTTTCCCCCGTAAAAAACACCCTCGTATAAGGGAACGGGTCTCCAGTCACTTTCGACGAGCTCAGCTTTCAGCCATTCCGCTATCTCCTTAGCGTTAGGGATCGTGGCAGAGAGAGCTATTATCCTCTTCCTATTAAGCATCCTCGACATGAGTATTTCGAGGTTTGGACCTCTCTTAGCTGAGTCGAGCAGGTGAACTTCGTCAACGACGAGGCAAGTCACTTTATCCATCCAGCTCGACCTGTTTCTAATCAGAGAGTCGGCTTTCTCAGCAGTGGTCACTATTATGTCGCACTCTCCAAGCCACTCGTCCTTTGACTCGTAATCTCCAGTGGTTATTCCAACTCTCAGCCCGATTTTCTCCCAAGAGCGAAAATCCTCATACTTTTCAGCTGCAAGAGCTCTTAGAGGAACGACGTAGAGGCACTTCCCTCCCTTCAGAACTTCCCTCAGCATAGCGAGCTCTGCTATCAGAGTCTTTCCGCTCGCGGTCGGAACGGCCACAACCATGTTTCTGTCAGAAAAGAGGCCCTTTTTAACTGCAAGCTGCTGAGGGGGGAAGAGCTTCTCTATTCCCCTCTCCTTGAGAACTTTTACGGCGTACTTGCTTATGTACTCCTCGAGCGAGTCAACGCTTTCGGACGTCCCAGCAATGGTGTCTGCCCTTTTGAAGTCCACTTCCGGCGTTTGTTCTGCCTGTTATATTTGATTGTCGATTCGGCTATCGGTTGCTCTAGCATCCTTTAAAATTTAAATACCTTCGAGCTAAGACGGCGAAGGATGTGTAATTAAAGTGCTATTAAAGTGCGAAGAAGACAAAAACCGGCAAAGTTAAAACGTGGACTGGGTTAGTGGGTTAGGGATTGTCATGACTGCAACCATAGTGGTTGGAGGATTCTGGGGGGACGAAGGCAAGGGAAAGATAATCGCACACATAGCGCACTCGGACAAGCCGGTAATAATAGCGAGAGGTGGAGTTGGACCGAACGCCGGGCACACTGTAGAGGTGGATGGAAAGAAGTTCGGAGTCAGGATGATCCCCTCTGGCTTCGTTTACCCGGACGCAAAGCTGTTCATAGGTGCTGGAGTTCTCGTAAATCCGGAGGTCTTCCTCAAGGAGGTCGAAACACTTAAAGTGGAGGACAGGGCGAGAGTGGATTACAGATGTGCAATAATAGAGTCCAAGCACATAGAAGAAGACAGGTCGAGCGAGCACCTGAAAGGCAAGATCGGCTCCACTGGAACTGGGTGTGGTCCTGCTAATAGAGACAGAGTGATGAGGGTTGCGAAGCAGGCCAAGGACGTTGAAGAGCTTAGGGCCTTCCTCGCAGACGTGCCTTTAGAGGTAAACGAGGCTGTAGACAGGGGGGAGTTCGTGCTCGTCGAAGGAAGTCAGGGCTTCGCTTTGAGTCTCTACTACGGAACCTACCCCTATGTAACTTCCAAGGATACTACAGCCTCGGCTATA
>JAMOMT010000024.1 GCA_027066965.1 Archaeoglobaceae archaeon | reverse complement strand
GAACATATAGTCGGTAAAATCGAAAACGAAAATTTAAATATTTTGCTAGAAAATTTAAAATTCTTTAATTAAAAATATTCATTAGAATTTTTAAAATTTTTAATTCAAACTAGATAATAAACGCTCTCTATTGAGAACGTTAGCGAGACAATAGAAATAGCGAACGTTAGTGCGATTGTTATATTCTTAATTTTAAATTTTTATTATAATAACATTATATAATTTTTACTATGCAAAAATAAGCTTTCGAAACCAAGTATAACATGTGCAAAAGTACGAACAAAACAACCTACATATCCGATAAGTTTATCACCCATCAACTCCAACATAATAATCATGAGAATCACCGAAATCAGAGTCACATCACACTCCTTTGTACTTATCATGTTAATCGTCCTAATCAGCCCGATCACCCTAATCGCTCCAGCTCACGCCCTCAGCACTGGAATAAATAGCAGTAGAGTCCTTAAGGTAAACGCAATAAACGTGGCCTTCGTAAACGGAACGGCAATATGCTCGGATGGAAACACTGTGTACGCACTAAACTCATCAGGAATTTTATGGAAGAGGACCATTCCTTCGAATCTCCTCAGCGTTTCGGACAGTTACATAGCAGTTGCCGGAGAGAGCGTAGTCTCTCTCCTCTCGTCAAACGGAACTGTTTTGTGGAAAAAAACAGTCGAAGGCGTTAGAGCGATATCTGTTTCCAGTTCTGGATTCGTCGTTATCGGAACAGATGATGGAAAAGTTTACCTCTTCAACTCCACTGGAGGAGTGATTTGGGTTTACGACCTGAAGGCAAGAGTTGACAGTGTCAGCATCCTTGACGATTTCATCGCCGTTTCCGACGTTTACGGCAACATGTACTACTTCAAAAAGTTCGGCAGGTTTCCGTGGTCTTTCACGAGTGAAAACGGAGACGTTTCTTGGATGTACAGGACGGGCTGGTGCATATGGAAGTACGATGGGCTTAGCAAAATGTGCACTTACCCCGAAGTTGTGTTGAAGGCAAACGAGAGAGGAGTTTTTGTCGTTTCGAAGTTCATGCAGTACGCTTACCTCTTTAGCAGGAGCGGATACGAGCTATGGAACTACTCGTTCGACTCCAAGCCCGTTTCCCTTTCCTCTGATAGGAAAGGGGATGTCTTCGCAGTCGGATGTTCCGACGGAAGGCTGTATGTCTTTGATAGGAGTGGAAACGTGATATGGAGAATGAAGTTCGATGGAAGAGTTGCCGTTGCAGTCTCGGCAAACGGGAAGTACGTGGCCGCTGCGAGTGGTAACCTCGTCTGCCTTTTCAACTCATCTGGAAACCTGCTCTGGTTCAGCTACGCTCCAGATAAAGTTGAAAACATAGCCGTTTCAAACAGAGGAAGGATTCTGACGGCAGGAGGGGACATTTACTTCGTAGTACCCGAAGTCCAATTTGGAAGTTCAACATCCTCGCCTGCTTCCCTACCCACCCCTACTCCAACTCCAACACCGACACCGACTCCAAAACCAAAGCCTACTACACTCAAGTCCACCAAGTCTACCAAGCCCACTCCAACTCCTGCACCTTCAAAGTCCAAGAACGGCCTTCCCAGCTACATCGTATTCCTGCCCGTAGTTGCTGGAGCTATAGCAGGAGGTCTGGCCTTAACTAAGTTCAGGAAGAGAAAGGCAAAGAAAGTTGTAAGTAAGGGAAAGAAAGTAAACAAGGGTAGCAAAGCGAAGAAAGTCAAAGAAGGAAAGGTCAAAAAGGTAAAGAAGGCAAAGAAAGTGAAGAAAAAGGTAGAGTAATTCAGTACTCTTTAAGCATCTTCACGAAGTCATCGAAGAAGAAGTACGTGTCATGAGGTCCGGGAGAGGCTTCTGGGTGATACTGAACGCTCATCAAAGGCACATCGTCGTGCTTTAATCCCTCAACCGTTCCGTCGTTCAGGTTTATCTGAGTAACCCTAACATTCCGAGGTAGAGTCTTCTCGTCAACTGCAAATCCGTGGTTCTGGCTCGATATGAAAACTCTCCCCGTCTCGAAGTCCTTGACGGGCTGATTCGCTCCCCTGTGACCAAACTTCAGCTTGAAAGTTTTCGCTCCAAGAGCTAAGCCGATCAGTTGATGACCTAAGCAAATACCCGCCATCGGAACTTTACCCACGAGCTCCTTTATCGTGTCTATCGTAGCCTCGACTCTTGAGGGGTCACCCGGACCGTTGGAGACGAAAACTCCGTCTGGATCCAGATCGAGGATAGATTCTGCTGGATAATCGTAGGGGACGAGAGTTACGTTAATCCCCCTCTTCACGAGTTGTTTGGCTATGCTCATTTTTATACCACAGTCTATCAGCACGACCTCAAGCTTTCCGTCACTCTCAAACCTCTTCGGCTCTTTCACGCAAACTCTATCCACGAGGTCGAGCTCGGTTATTGAAGGTTGCTCCACAGCCCTCTCGAGCATTTTTTCTTTGTCGTAATCACCTGTTGCAAGAACAGCTTTCATCGCTCCGTAAACCCTGATCTTCCTTGTAAGCATCCTCGTATCTACACCCTCTATCCCTGGAACCCCATACTCCCTAAGAAGTTCGTCAACGCTGAGCTGGCTCCTCCAATTGCTCGGTTTTCTACAGAGCTCTCTAACTACGAAGCCCTCGACCTTAACTCCATCACTCTCGAAGTCGTCTCTGCAAACACCGTAGTTTCCTATGAGCGGGTAGGTCATCATGAGTATCTGTCCAGCGTAGCTTGGATCTGTCAAAGCTTCAACGTAGCCAGTCATTGCAGTGTTGAACACAAGTTCTCCCTCAGCCCAGCAGTCCTCGCAGCCAAACGCGTATCCCTCAACGAACGTGCCGTCCTCGATCGCAAGAGCCGCTTTCACCTTCTCTTCCAACGAGCACACCTCCTTCCTCGCTTCACACTCCCCCAATCACGTCAGAGAAATCCCATACTTCTCGGCGAGTTCTAGCAATCTTTTCACAACGCTCTTGAGGCTGTCAACATCGAAGAACTTTATTCCGACAATTTCGTTACAGCAGGCCTTGTACATGTCCGAGACAGCTTTGACGAGCTCTTCTGGTAGCTTTGGCGGAATCGCTTTCTCCCTCCAGTTCTTGTCCTTCCCCTTGAGCTCCTCAACAAGTTTGTACCAGTCCGTTTTCCGGTAGTACTTCCTGAGCACTTCCTTGCTTATTTGAACGCCCTCGAAGCTGAACCTACACTCATCAGGAGTGCCAATTGCATCAACGAAAACAATGCCTCTGTTTTCGTCGAAAGCGAACTCGAACTTTCCGTCGAGATTCTCTATCCCTACCTTTCCAGTTTCCTCACTTATAAGCCCGTCCACCGCGAGAGTTAGCTTTTTCAGTTCTTCAGCCTCTTCCTCTTTGAGTCCCGCAATCTCCATTGCCTCGTTCCAGTCTATATACCTGTCCTCGCTCTCAAGCTTTGTACTGACCTCAACTATCGGGTTCTCCAGTCTTTCACCAGGAGAAGGGAAATGATCCAAGCCAAGCTGCTCGAGAGTTACAAGCCCTTTCTCGAGCCTCCTGAAGACGCTCGATCCCTCTGGCAGAACATTTCTGTATATTACCTCGAGCGGAATCAGGTAGTTGTTTCCCGCGTTTTTCACGGGGGAATAGTCGTAACCACTCTCGAGCCTGACAGGCTTTATTACGCGGAAAAGCTTAACCTCCATGACATTTGAGGGGGTGTCGAGCTCGTCGATCCTCTTAAGCTTACTACCGCTAACGAGTCCAAGATAGTGCGTTTTCATCCCCTTCTCTTCGGCGAGCTCAAAGAAGTAAGCTGACATTAGACACAATGCGGCACCCTT
>JAMOMT010000023.1 GCA_027066965.1 Archaeoglobaceae archaeon | reverse complement strand
CCATATAGTTCGAAAAGATGTAGAATAAAAATCACAAAAAAGAGAAAAAAATAAGTTACACTAGATTGCTTTGAAAGTTATGCGTAAATACCTCATCCTTGGACTCATGATTGTCGCTGTGGTTGTAGCGGGAGTTGCAAGAGTTTTGCCAAACGCTAAAAGCGGCATAGTTACAACAACGGATGCAAACGGAATCCACATAAGCTTCTCGCACCTCAACGGGAACCAGAGGTGCGGAGCTTACATCGTAAATGGTGGAAAGAGTGGCGTTTTGAAAGTAGAGCTGGGGAGTGGGGAGTTAGAGGTAAAAGTCCTCGAGAACTTCAGAGTTGTTTACGATGTTAGTTTAAACGGCAGCAACAGCACAAACGGAAATGTCTCTTTCAGCAAAAACGGACTCTGTTCAATTGAACTAAAAGGTACAGACGCTTCCGGTAAGGTAGATCTCCTTTTTAAGT
This sequence comes from Archaeoglobaceae archaeon, assembly GCA_027066965.1. Lineage (GTDB taxonomy): Archaea > Halobacteriota > Archaeoglobi > Archaeoglobales > Archaeoglobaceae > WAPX01. Next base: position 3,386 of record JAMOMT010000023.1, on the reverse strand, counting down.
GAAATTTAAATATTCAAAGCCCATACAGTTGAAAAAACGAGGAGGAGAACGGAAGAAACGAGGAAAAGGTAGTCTGCGACTTTTGGTTTTTTCAACACCCCTGGAATTTTACCGGAATAGCCTCTGCAGTAGAGAGTTTCCGCTAACGCCACGCTCCTGAGAATGGAGACTGAGACGAAAGCTTTCACAGCCCTTAGGTAGGGAAACTTTCCCTCGAACTTCGCCGCTTCGAAACAGTGCCTAGCATCCTCCTTCAGCACGTAAAACACTCTGAGTGCGAGGGCCACCTGAAACGCCCAAGATTCGGGGACGCCAATCCAGCTTAAAGACAGGGCGAACTCCGAAGGAGGAAGGGATGAGACGAGAACTCCAGAGAGGAGAAGAGCTATTGTTGCGAGAGTCATGACTCCAGAGTGATACAGTCCTCCAAGGAAAAAAGATGAAACTGCAAAAAAGCCGATAAACGGAAGAAAAAGTGGTAAAGCATTGAGACAGTCAGCTTTCCTGAGGACGCAGAGCAGCACTACGATAGCTGAGGTGACGGGAGAGAAGGACGAGACGTAAATTGAGAGAGTTAGAAAGATCACTGAAAGTACAGTCGTTCTTCCCTCCACTCCGCCTGTCCAACCAATCTCAAAATTCACACCAAACCACCTAGAGGCAAATTTCGAAGTCGCAGAGTTTTGCTATAGAGGAGTCGTGTGTCGCTATTATCGCACACCTGCTGCTTTCCCTCACGATCCGGATGAGTTTTGAAATAAAAGCGATTCTTAAAGTCTCGTCTAGACCGGCGGTCGGCTCGTCCAGTAGCACGATCTTTCCTCTAAGAGCTTTCAAAGCGGCCAAAATTCTCCTTTCTCCACTGCTCAGCGAGTGGGGGTGCCTATCAGCGTACTTTTCGAGTCCGAACGTTTTCAGCAGTTCGGCCGGCACCTCTCCTCCTACTGTGCCAGAGTTCAGAGTGTACCCGGGATACTGGAAGGACATGAATGGCTTTCCATGGACCTCTATCCCGTCGCTTTTTTCTAATCCGGCAATTGCTCTTAGCAATGTCGTTTTTCCCGAACCGTTGAGACCAGTTACAGCAACGATTTCTCCTTCAAACACTTCGAAGTCCAGACCCTCCACAACCTGCCTCCTTCCCCTAAAGATTGAGGCGTTTTTCGCCCGTACCAGCAACCTCTTTCGTTCTAAACAATCGCGAGTTTCAATGTTTTCTTTTGTGAGATTAACCCCAATAGCCGACTCGCCACCCATCCAATGAACTCTGTCGAACCTCTCGGAGAGTCCCAGTCTGTGTTCCGAGACGACGACTGTTCTTTCGTCTGAGAGCAGAATGTCCAGAACCTTTCTCGCAAGGTCAGGATGAAGGTGTGCAAAAGGCTCGTCGAAAGCCAAACACCTGCTCTCGCTCGCTATAGCTGAGCACACGGTAACTAGCTGCTTTTCGCCGTCTGAGAGAGTTTCGGTCTTTCTCTCGCAGAGGTGGTAAGCGTTTACTTTTTCGAGCGTATCTTCAGCTATCCTCCTCGCGTCTCGCCATTCAACACCCCTTTGAACGAGAGAGAAGGCTACTTCTTCCAGCACGGTGCTGCAGACAATTTGTTCTTCCGGATGCTGAGTAACGAGGTAAACATCCTCAGGATTTCCTTTCCTGCCGTAAACGGATACCACTCCTCTCAGCTTTCCCCCGTAAAAATCGGGTATCAAACCGTTGAGTGTTCTCAGGAGTGTACTCTTCCCGCACCCCGTTTTTCCGGCGAGAAATACCTTCTCCTCTCCCGCTTCAAACACAAGCCTCACGGTGTTCCCGGAGGGATAGCGATAGAATGCGTCAACGTAAATCAGAGCTCTATCCCCCTTTCCTTAATCAGCCTGTCAGCATAAGAGAACGCGAGCACCGCAAGAACGTGGTCCATGAAGTAGTCCTGAGGGACGAAGATGGCAACTGCGGAGAGGAAAAGCATCCAGAACGTTGGAAGGTTTAAACCGAGAGTTTTCTCTACGGCCCTGGAGTAGCTCAGGAGAAGAGGCGAAACACTGCTACCCGTGGCAAACTTGTAAAACACGTAAAATCCGACGAGGTAAACAGGTATAACTGCGAGGCAGCTCGAGAGCCAGAGAAGGAAAAGCTCCTTTCCGTCTCCCTTTCTCCATATTCTCTCCCTCGCAAGTCCAACGAGAAAGGCCGACACTGGAAACATCCACAAGTAGCCAGCTGTGAAGCCGAAAAGCACGCCAACACCGCCCCTGAAACCGCTCGCTGCAGGTATACCAGCAGCAATCATTCCTAGGTAAATTAGCTGCGCCACAGCCCCGTACTTTCCGAGTAAAAGGCCCGAGAGGACGACTCCGAAGTTCTGCATTGTATAAGGCACGGGCCCCAAGTTGAACTTTATCTGAGCTGTTATCGCCGTTACGGCTGCGAGCACGACGGAGAGGCTAAGCCTCATCAGGTTACGCCGCATGGAAATCGGTAAACCACAATTTAAAAAGGTTTACTGTTCTCCACAATTTACCCACCATCTTGTCATCGCATAGCATTACTTCCACCGAATTCAGTTCGTGGAAGTTAAGAAGTTCGTCGAGAAAAAGTATAAGGCCAACCACGCAAAAAGCAGGCGCATGAAGTGCAGAGTAGGAATAATCGGTGGCAGCGGTTACACCGGTTCGGAGCTTCTCAGGATACTTGCGTTGCACAAAAGGGCAGAGGTAGTAGCAGTTACCTCGAGAAAGTACGAGGGAAAAAAGGTCGGAGATGTGTTGCCATTCCTCAGGGGTTTTTACGAGCTCGATTTCGTTTCTCCAGAACTCAAGAACCTTGAGGATTGCGATGTTGTATTCACGGCAGTTCCACACGGAGAGGCAATGAAGTACGTTCCAGAGCTGCTCGAAATGGGTTTCAAGGTGATCGACCTTTCCGCAGACTACAGGCTGAAAAAGGATGTTTACGAGAGAGTTTACGGAGAGCACACGGGCTACATTGATGCTGTTTACGGCCTGCCCGAAGTTCACGGAGAAGAAGTGAAAAAAGCGAAGCTTGTGGCAAATCCTGGATGTTACCCGACGGGATGTATTCTTTCTGCTTACCCACTCGTAAAAGAGGGAGTTGTTGAGAGAGTTGTCTTCGACTGTAAGAGCGGAATTACTGGAGCTGGAGCGAAGCCGAGTGAGTTCACTCACTACCCGAACCTTCACGAGAGTGTCATTCCATACAAGGTCACGGAGCACAGGCACGTTTACGAGATGATTCAAGAGCTGAGCTGCGAGGTTTTCTTCACGCCCCAAGTTTATCCAGGTTCAAGAGGGATCCTAACGACGGCACACATTTTCTGCAGGGAGGAGCTGGGAAAGGAGGAAGTCAGGAGAGTGTACGAGGAATTTTA
>JAMOMT010000022.1 GCA_027066965.1 Archaeoglobaceae archaeon | reverse complement strand
CGCATTTCTGTAGTCCTCTTCGTAGTACATCGAGAGGTACCAAATGTGTGCTGGTATCCATAGAAGGATTATCGCAGCAGCCAGAACGCCGGCGAGCTCTATCCTGCCAGCAGCGGCCGTCCAACCAGCCAAACAAGGCATAGCTCCAGCCAGACCTCCGAGCACTATAGAGTATGGACTCCTCCTCTTGAGCATTATCGTGTAAACGATTATATCAAAGAAGAGGCCGAGGAAGAGGACGAAGGAAAGGCTCGGGCTCACGATCCAGCCGAGAAGAAAGCCAAAAGTGAACAGGAAGAAGCCATAAGCAGCGCAACCTCTTGGAGATAATCTTCCTGAGGGGACTGGCCTTTTACAGGTTCTACACATCATCTCGTCTATGTCTCTGTCGAGCCACATGTTTAAGGCAGTAGTGCCTGCAACTGCTAGGATCGTTGCGATAAACGTCAGAGCGAACATGGAGATTTCGAAGGGCTTATAGTGAAGCTTTAGAGCTATGAAATAGGCGACAACGCAGGTAACCATGAGCAATGTAGTCTGCTTTGGTTTTATGACTTCCATGAAGGCCTTGGCGTCGGGCATGGATTTGAAACAAAAACAGCTGGTACTTCAAAGTTTCGGTTAAAAATAGATTTAAACGGGCTTGACGACCTTCGAGGGATGAAGGTGTGCATCCAGCCGCTTAGAGAGCTTGGAAGAGACACTCCCGTGGTTCTGGAGTTTCTGAGGAAGTCGCTCGAAAAGCTGTTTGGAGATTGCGAGGTACTGGAGGTTGCTGAGCTCCCTGCACACGCGTACAACCCTGCAAGAGATCAGTACAACTCCACTGCAATACTTGAATCTCTGAAACCGGAGCTGGAGTGCGACGTCGTCCTCGGAGTGGTAGAGGCTGATTTGTATGCGGGTAACCTAAACTTCGTTTTTGGTGAAGCTGAGCTGCTCGGAAGGAGAGCCGTGATTTCCCTTGCAAGACTCAGGTCGGAGTTCTACGGCCTACCCCTGATAGCGATCTACTGAAACTGAGAGCTCTGAAAGAAGCTGTTCACGAGATAGGTCACGTTCTCGGGTTAAGGCACTGCCCCAACGAGTGCGTTATGAGGTTCTCTAATTCTATCATAGAGTTGACGAAAAGCCTTGGTGGTTCTGCGGGGAGTGCCTGAGGAGGCTCGGGCTGGGGTGAGTTGGGGATTAGACGGCTGTTGTTTGAGTGGGTGGTGGGTATAGTTGTTGGATGGTGGTTTGGATGAGGGTTGAGGTGATTTTGGATGATGAGGTCTGGTGAAGTTTGGTTGAGTTGTATGTGGTCGTGCACAATCATTTCTTGAAAAGTTCTTTATTTCATTTCGGAGTTCAAGATCGTGCCAATCAAGATTTATCTCGAGATAGCTAATAACAGAAACCGGCAGAACAGAGACAGAGGTTTATATGCACTCCTGCAATCACACTTCTATGACCCGAATAATCCTATTCACAGGCAAAGGTGGTGTTGGAAAAACAACAGTCGCAGCCGCAACGGCCATAAGGAGTGCCGAGCTCGGCAACAAAACGCTCATAATCTCAACCGATCCTGCTCACAGCCTTTCAGACTCTTTTGGAATTAGGCTGAACCCCTACCCGACCGAGGTGGCAGAAAACCTTGAAGGAATGGAGGTAAATGTCGAGTACGAGCTCGAAAGGCACTGGAGCGTTATAAAGGAGTACCTCTCACTCTTCTTCCGCTCTCAGGGCATAGAGGATGTGGTCGCTGAGGAACTCGCAATCTTCCCGGGCTTCGACGAGCTTGCGAGTTTGCTCCACCTGCTCAAGTTCTACAGGAGTGGAGAGTACGACGCGATAATCCTGGACTGCGCTCCTACTGGAGAGACCTTAAGGCTGCTCAGCGTTCCCGAGGTCGCGAAGTGGTACATGAACAGGTTCTTCGGGATAGAGAGGAAAGTGCTCAAGATAGTCAAGCCAATAGCCGAGCCCCTAATCGATGTCCCCCTGCCGAGCGACGAAGTCCTGGATAAGATTCAGGAACTCTACACAAAGATCAGCGAGCTCAAGGACATACTGGAGAGCAGAGACACGAGCGTCAGAATAATCATGAACCCCGAGAAGATGGTGATAAGGGAGTCTGAGAGAGCGTTCACGTATCTGAACTTGTTTGGCTATAGAGTTGACTGCGTAATAGTCAACAAGATATTCCCGGAGAAGGCTGGAGATTACTTCTCGGAGTGGCTGAGGATTCAGAGGGAGTACCTGAAGGAGATAGAGGACAAGTTTCCACTACCTGTCAAGAAGGTCGAGTTCAAGTCGACTGAAGTGACGGGAGAGCTGCTGAAGGACATAGCGAGGGAGATATACGGGGATGAGAACCCGCTGAAGGTCTTCCACGAGGGCAAGCCGATGAGCATAGAGAAGGAAGGAGAGGACTTCATCCTCAGGATAAAAGCACCTTTCGTCGAGAAGCAGGACATAAAGCTGTTTAAGAGGGGGGAGGAGCTGGTAATAGTCGCGGGGCAGTGGAAGAGGATAGTCTTCCTTCCGCAGAGCCTCGCCATAAGGGAGCCCGCCGGTGCAAAGTTCGAGGGAGGAGAGCTGAAGGTAATTTTCAGGTAAGTTAATTAGCCTTGGGAGCGAAGTAGTGGCATGCCGAAGGAGATCAAGATCAAGGTTCCAACCCCGGACGACATAGTTTCGAAGGAGTTCGCGGAGCACCTCGCTAACGCTTACAAGGAGCTTTTGCTCGCTGCGAAGTGCCTGATAGAGAACCAGATCAGGAAGGTCGAGGAAAGAACAAGTCAGGAGTCGAAGGAGCTGAAGAAGATAGAGATTGACTGACTTTTTGTTTTTTAGTTTAATTTTACTTTTTGTAGTTTACAGATACTGCAGGACGCATCACAAACTCCTAACATTACGTTTTTGGTTCTGTCTTGAGGGGTGAGATACACAACAACAAATGGGCCTCCATTGGTGTTGCGTCTATAGCAAAAAACTTCAAGAAAGTGCGGGGGGTGGGATTCGAACCCACGAACCCCTACGGGACGGGACCCTAAATCCCGCGCCTTTGACCAACTCGGCAACCCCCGCTTTGTGTTGTGTGGTTGTGGTTTTGGGTTTATTAAGGTTAACATTATGGTACTACTTATGTATAACTCACTTTTCTACTTCTGTCTCATCTTTGATAGATCTAGGAATTTCTTTTTCTAGCCCTAATATCTCTTCGATATTGCTCTCTAAACCGCATATCTCTTTTAAGGTCTCTACTTCCTCTTTGTCAAAACTAAGCGTTACAGTAATTTTTATTTGGTTTATTTTGGTATGTATAGACCCATAACCCTCTAATCTGGTCTCTTAATTCTGGTTTTGTTTTGTTATGTTGTCAGTATTGATGGTTTTTTCGGTAGTGGTACTATCTAAATTTTCAAAATACTATTTGTATAGTGTGATGTTTTTTCCAGAATTATTTTTACCTAATAAACACTGTAACTCTTCCGAATTTGATTGACGCGTTGTGCATACTCCTAAAATTTTCTATGTGTGTCTTTTTTATTTTCATTCTGCTACAACCTCTGTAACACCGTTTAATCTCTTTGACCTCTAATGTTTTTACACTGTTTTTAAATTTTATTTTTATGTTACGTTATTGAGGAAGTTTACCTAAAAATTGCTAAGATAATAGCCCCGCCCGGATTCGAACCGGGGTCAGGGGATCCAGAGTCCCCCAGGATTGACCACTACCCCACGGGGCTTTTACCGCTCTTATCACTCCCAGACAAATATATGAAACTTTTGGTCTCTGTGTTTCTGTTGTTCTGGTTAACAGAATTCCAAAAAGTTTTTATTTTCGACCACATCAACTCAACAGAAGGCATCCAATTTCAAACACCGATTTTGAAATCGTT
>JAMOMT010000021.1 GCA_027066965.1 Archaeoglobaceae archaeon | reverse complement strand
CGCAAGGTTATCTGTGTTGAAAAGGGAGTGAAGGATTATGGGTGAAAGGAGTGAGAAACTGAGGGAAAAACTGCTGAAACTATACGATGTAGCCTCAGAGCTCTATCTCGGAGAAAAATCTTTCTTTTCGGGCAGTAACTATTACAATCCTCTCGTCCTGTTTGGCCTCCTCTCAGCTGTCATCCGGAAAAACGTTCTGGTTTACGGTGATTACGGTAGCGGAAAAACGACAGCTTGTGAGAGGATAGCATCTCTTGTTAGAAGCATACCCTTGGAGTTTGTTCAGGCTGCTACCATTCACGGCCACCCCGAGCAGACAGAGGAAAAGATGAAGGCTACTCTCGACCTTGGAGCACTCGAGAAGGAGGGGAAAGAAGTCGTAAGGTGGAAGCTCACACCTTTCAGTCCGGTTACGATAGTTGACGAGATAAACAGACTTCCTGCAGGAAAGCAGAACATTCTGCTCAACGAGGTGGACAGGGGAGTGTGGAGCTATAGGGGAGTCACACTTTTTCTCACGAAAAAACCTCTGTTCGCCACCGTGAATTACGGAGACGAGGGGACTGCAAACTTAATCCCTCCCCTTGCCGACAGGTTCGATGTTGCTGTCGAAACCGGTAGAGTTGGTGTTGTTGGGAGAAGGAAGGTAAGGGCTGGGGTAGATGACTCTTTCCTGAGGTATCCTGAGTTTGCAGAGGAAATGGTGAAGGAAGTGCTCGAGATAAACGGAAAGAAGGCTGAGGAGTATGTCAGGAAGAAGGCCGAGGAGTTCTCTTCGATTCTCAGTGAAAGGTTTGAGGAGATGGGAATTCAGGCTGAGGCAATGTCTCCTGACGAGCTAGACGAGATTGAGAGAGAAGTGTCGAAAGTTGAACTGTCTGCTGAAGCTGAGATGTTTCTTGACTACTTCTCTCAAGAAGTTTACTGCCAGATGAGCACGAGAAAGGACTTTTCGAGGTGTGAGGGTTGCCACTACTCGAGCTTTGCGTGTTCGGACGTTGGAATATTTTCTGGGAGGGCAGAGGTTAGCGTTGTATCTATGGCTAAGGCCATTGCATGGCTCGAAGGGCGTGAGGAGTGCTCTCTCGTTCAGCTGATCTCCGTTTTGCCTTACTGTCTGTGGCACAGGTGCAGGCTGAACCCTGCGAGAGTCATTGATGTCAGGGACGTGGAAAAGGAAGAGTGCGACGAACTTTTCGCACTCAAAGAGGTGATAGATGAGGTTGCGAGGAGATGGGATGAGCACAGAGAGTACCAGGAGATGGCTTACCGGGCACTCATGGAGGGGGAGATCGAACTCCTCGAAAAGATATGCGAGAGGGTTTCTCACCCCCTGTTCAGGTCTCTCGCGAGGTGGGTATGATGCAGGAGTGGTTTGAGAATTCAAAAAGCGGAACGCCGAAAAAGCTATTCTTCCTGATTGTTTTACTGGGCCTCACAACACTTACGCTCGGCTGCGTCCAGAATTTTCAGAAGCATCAGGTAACCTCAAGCAACTTCCTGAACAATGCCACAGCCGGAAAAGCAAATTCAACACTTGGGAACTCTACTGTAGCGAATCTTCTACCAGACGGCTTGATGGGAATGCACAAGTTTGTTGCCCTGAAGGGTAAGCTTGCCCTCGAGTTCGTGAAGAAGTCCCATAGAGGGCCGATAAAGTATGTCAAAGACATAGCTCTCGTGCACTACCTAGGAAACAACAGCATGATGCTTGTCTGGATTACAGAGTACCCATCTGCAGAGGTAGCTGAAAACCAGACGCTTCTAATGGTGAAGGGAATGAAGAAGTTTGGCAGCGTCTGGGAGAGTGTGAACGAAACTAGCTTCGGAAAGCTGAAAGTTTACTACGTCCCGGCGAAGAACCAGTACTTCTTCTACAAGGGCAAGTACATGATATACTTGATACCTGTAAACATGGATAGGAGTGCTGTTGAGAACTTCGCCCTGAAGGTTTATTCGATTCTTCCCTGATTTTTCTAGTTATTTCTCGTTAGCTCGTTAAGATTGTAATTAATTTTATTAACACTTTGTTTACACAAATTGAAGATTAACAATCAAGAAATCAGAACTCCAAAATCCTCAAGTCTCTTCTGTCCGGACAGGAAGGCTGAGCTCCTCTTCAGGCTGAAGCCCATCTTCTTCAGCTCGGTGAAAGTTTTGGCTTTTTCTAATGCTTTTGCCGCTTTGAATCCGATTCCCGGAATATCTATTGGTCTTTCAACTCCAAACTCTCTCGCGAGCAGGAGCTTCGGATCGCACTCAAACCTCTCATTCACCACACTCTTAAGCTTTTTTATGTCAACACCATACTTTCTGACGAGCCAGTCCGCTCTGTAGAGGTTCGCAACCCTTCTTTTACTCTCGTTTCTCATTTTCTCGTACGGCGTCCCCTTTATCGCTCTGAAGGGGGAGAAGTAAACCCTTCCAATACCAAAACCGTACCAAGTCTCCATGAAGTCGAGAATATCTCTGTCGCTTTCTCCGAGTCCAACGACTATCTGGGTCGTACAGCTTTTTCCAGAGTTTCTAGTCTCCTTAGCGATCCACCTTGCCCTCCTTTCGACGTCGTACCTGCTTTTAACACTACATACGTCTTCGAACATCTTTCTAACTGCAACCTCCGCGTTTATGCTAACTCTATTTGCAATCTCCGCTGCCCTTTTTATCTGATCTCTATTTGCTCCCGGCATCACCTTGAGGTGCAGGTAACCTTTAAACTCTCTTCTTATCAACTCTCCGGCTTTAAGGATGTCCTCCATAACGTTTTCTGGATCGGAATAGATACTTGAGCTTACGAAAACGGAATCGGCTACCCCCCTTCTCCAGAGGGCAAGAAACACTCTTGCGAACTCTTCTGGAGTCAGCTTCTCCCTACCTCTCCACGGGTTGTAGCAGTACTTGCAGTCGAATTTGCAGACGCTCGACATCAAACACTTAAAAAGCCTAAGACCACCAGAGCTGTAAACTACCCTCGAAAAATCGAACTTGCACCTTTCGTGACAGATATCGTAGTTGCTCAGCAGGGTGAGCTTCAGCAGCTTTCTCATGTCCATTTACTGTATTGTGTACGCAAGACTTTTTGTTTTTTTGCTCTTCTTGCGACCTCTAATTCTATACTTGATGCCAAAATAAATAAGTTCAACAGTAGTTTTAAAGCTCGAAATAATGTTCTTCAAGGTTGTGCAGTTTCTCCACGCTCCCCTCCTTGACTATCTCGCCCTTGACGAGAACGTATGCCCTCGAGGCAATTCTAAATGCGAGGTGAACGTTTTGTTCTACTATCAAAACGGGAATTCCCATGTCTCTGATTTTCGCTATCGCCTCGCCTATAGTCTTCACGACTATAGGAGCTAGCCCTATCGAGGGCTCGTCAAGAATTAGCAGCTTTGGCCTCTGGACGAGTGCTCTAGCTATCGCAACCATCTGCTGCTCTCCACCGCTCATAGTCTTAACAGGCTGGTTTCTTCTCTCCTTCAGCTTTGGAAAGAGCTCGTAAGCCGTTTTGAGCATGTCTTCGTCTCCAGCCAGAAGGAGGTTATCCTCGACGCTCAAATCGGGGAATAGCCTTCTTCCCTCGGGGCAGACGGAGATTCCCAGCCTAATCCTTTCGTGTGTCTTCAGGTTTTGTATTGACTTTCCAAGAAACCTAATCTCTCCCTTGGTTCTCACAAGTCCGCATATTGCCTTTATTAACGTCGTCTTTCCAGCTCCGTTTGGACCAAGAATGGCCACGGCCTCCTTACCCACTCTCAGGCTGATGCCTTTTAGAACTTCGGAGCCGTTGTAGTAAGCTTTCAGGTTTTTCACTTCGAGTATGTTCAAGCTCTCTCCTCCATTGCTCCCAGCCTTTTTTTCCAACTTTTGACGGTTAGAATCTTAATCAGTTTTGCGTTAATCGAACTAACTCGTTTAAACCCCATTCC
>JAMOMT010000020.1 GCA_027066965.1 Archaeoglobaceae archaeon | reverse complement strand
CGCTCCGAGCTGGATTGTAACGAAGGCAATCTTCAACAGGAACATCCAGCTTACGTCGTGCTTGGCTGTCAGTCCGAGGAAGGTAAAAACGTTGTCGAACTTGTACGGAGCGAACACCCTAAGGGTTTCCGCGTAAATGACTCCAAGTATTGCCGTGAGCACGAGGAAAGCCAATCCGTACTTCGCGAACTTCACCGAGTACTGTTCAGCTCTCACATCTCCCCTGCTCGTCCTGTAGGCGAAAACTCCTGCTAAGATGCAGAAAGTCAGGGCGTAGGACGCGAATATGCTCTTCGGATACAGAACCAAGAACGTTGGGTTCGCGAGGGCCTTTACGACGTTGAGGTGAATCTTGGGCTGCAGCTCTAATCCCATGGGCACGTTGAGAAATCCAAAGATTGCTCTAAAGCCGAGGGGTATAAGTATCGCTGAAGACGTCATTACGATTCCGGCGACGAAGTGCGTGTTCTCACTAAGCTTGTCCCAACCGTACCAGTATACGACGATAGATATGAAGTGTAGGCATATCAGAAGTATCGAGAGTGCGAATGGCACGAACGCTATGTTTCCAGCTAGGCCAAGAAATCCCGGATAGAAGCTGAGCAGGAAGACAGTGAAAGCAGTCCCCAGCACTCCTCCAAGCCCGTAGGTAGCAGCGTAGAATTTCATGAGCTTCCTTGCCGTTTTCAGTAGATACTCGTCTCTGTTTCTCTCTCCAGCTCTCTTCATGAAAGGTATGGTCGTTGACAGCCCTATGCCGAGGTTGACGAGCACGATGTGGAGACCGAAAGTCAAGGCGAGAAAGTCGAGGATTATCACGCTCTCACCCCCTCAGTCTCTCCTTCCGCCACCTTTTCTCCGTTCTTCCACAGGAACCTGTAGACGGCGTAGCAGAGAAGTAATAGCAGGCCTATGAAGTACGCCTCGACGAGGAAGTCCACCCAAGCTGGAGGCGGGTTTATCGTGTGCGCCGTTTTCACATCCATTATCCCGTATATCGTCCACGGCTTTCTTCCTACTTCTCTGACGGCCCAACCGAGGAAACTGACCACCTGAGCTATAACTGGCAGGACGAGCAGGTATGGGGAGTATGGTTCTTTCTTCTTCACGAACACTAAGTATGCTAGCACGAGGGCTGAGAAACCGAGCAGAACAGCTAAGCTGACCTTGGTGTAGTAGAACCAATGGATTATCGTTGGAGGCCTCAGCCACTCCGGAATTTGATTGTAGCCTATGTAATCCTTCACCCCTGCGAGCATGTACTCTATCTTCTCGAGGAAAGCTGGAGAGCCGTAAAGAATAGTTGCGAACTTCTCCCTGTTCCACTCCGCTATAGCCACTCCCATCTCGTGACCGCTGACAAATCCCTGATAGATTATTGAAACGAGAGAGAATGCTAGGCTGTACTTGAAGCCCAGTTTTGCGTTTTCTCCCCCTCTCTTATACGCGGAATAACCGAAGAACGCCATGGCTGTGAAAGCTGAAACGACAATACCGGAACCTATGGCGTGCAAAACCGATGGAACGAAGACGGGGGACTTGAAGGTTACAGTGTAAACACCAACGTGCCTTACAGTGTCGAACATTATCGCGTCGAGAACCTTCATTACTGGCACATTTGCGAGCTTCGCTTTAGCTGCCGGCTTTATAACTCCCCAGAGAACGCTGTGAGATACAGTCTTTCCCGAAAACGCGTCGGCAACGACCTCTTTGACTATCTTGCTCGGCATCGCAACGATGACACTGTTTCCTGCCTTTCCTAAAACGTCCATTCCAGCAGCCTGCAGAACTGTGACGTTCAACGCTGCAGCTATCGCAGCTGGAATGAAAAGTGTAATCTTTGGGTAACCCTGACTGTATGGCCCAACGAGCAACCCTGCGGGTGCTTGCATGTAGCAGTTAACACTCACGATCATCGTTGCTGAGAACCAAGCTCCTATCAATGCCAAGGCTCCAACTGCGATGTGTACTTTCTCAGGCAACCTGTGCCAGGCGTAGTAGTACATGTAGATGAATACGACTTCCATCATGAAGGCGAAGATCTCAGCGTAGAGCGGAAAGTAGATGTACTTCCCCGCTGCCTCTGTCAGGTTTGGCCAGAGAAGAACCAGACCGAATTCGGCAGCAGTACCCATTGCCGCTCCCACTGCGAACACCATTATGAAGCCCTTGGCTATCGTCTTCGAGAGCTTCAGCCACCTTTCGTCCCTCGTTTTCAACCATATTACCTCTGCGATCACTGCCAACAGTGGAAGTCCGAGTATGTACTGGAGTATTATCCAGTGCACTTCTATGCCGATCATCGACAGCACTCTATCCGCAAATGCTGGGTAGCTGGCCCAGCTCATCGCACCACCTCACGTCTATCATTATAATGATGGAGTTTCTACTCCTTAATATCGGTTGCGGGTAAACTCATCGAGTTTTAAAATTTTCTATCCTGTTAGATTACTTGCTAACAAACTTCGACGATTAACTTTATATACCGTTCCAAATAAACCAAAAACGAAGCGGGGTGGGGTAGCCAGGTAATCCCGGCGGGCTCATAACCCGCAGATCCGTGGTTCAAATCCACGCCCCGCTATAATCAGCAAAAACACCTGTACCCCTCCCCTTACTTCTTATAAGTGATTGCTATGTACGTCTGCAAGAACTGTGGTCGTGCCCTTGAGTACCCGTCTCAGTTCTGCTTACACTGCAACACGAGAAACGCCGAGTTTTGCGTTGTTTACCTTTTTCAGGGAAAAAAGTTCGAAGGAGATGTTGTTGAGCTCGTTTTCATAACTCACGCTGGGGAGGTGGAGAAACACTCTTACAGGCTTTACCCCGAGCACGAGTCGATAAGGAACACATTCGAAGCAATAGCCGAGAACGTTCACTGGAGAAGGGTGGAGGGCGTTTTTGCTTCCGGAGTGGACGAGTTTAAGGCAAAGCTATGCTTCGAGCTGTTTTCGAGGTACTCAATCTCTAGCATCGAAGTAATACCTCTCCCTCCTCAGAGTCTCGAGGACATCGTGGAAAAGCTGTTGAAGTCGCTCAGGGTCGAGAAGAAGCTGAGAAGGATCGAGATAAAGCCGGAGGAGAAAATTGGAGGAGCGCACTCAACGGTTATAGGTGGGAGGGAGGGGAGAAAGCTCCTGCATGAAGTTGCGAAGTGCGAGTACGTTAAGAAGATAGTTCCCGGAGTTATAGAGGGTAGGGGAACATCTTCTGGAGGTGGAGTGAGACTCAAGCTCACGAGGAGCGACGATAAGGGGAATATAAGGGGAATACTGATAGATGGTACGAGTGTCCAGAAAGTTCTGGTGATAACAACTGCCTCGAATGAGGATGAGGGAGAGCACGTCAGGCTCGTTTTGCAAAAGATGCTCGATGCACTTTGATTGTAACTTCACCCCCTACCTCAGCTTAAAGATAAACCCAGATCTCATTGGCCATGAGAGAAATCTTAATATTGTTCCCGAAGTCCTGTCTCAGGCTCAAGAGGTGATGATCATGGAGAAGAAGGCTCTTCCACCCAAAAGCGAGTTTTCAGAGTGGTATCACGAGCTAATCCAGAGAGCGGAGATAATGGATGTCAGGTATCCTGTGAAAGGTCTCTACGTCTGGTTTCCGTTTGGTTTCAGGATAAGAAAGGAAGTTTACGGGATTTTGAGGGAGATAATGGACAGGGAGCACGACGAGGTTTACTTCCCCGCTCTAATACCAGAAACGGAATTGGGGAAAGAGGGAGAGCACATAAAAGGGTTTGAGAATGAGGTTTACTGGGTAACTCACGGAGGAACTACACCTCTCGACGTGAAGCTTGCTTTGAGGCCGACAAGCGAGACTGCGATGTATCCTATGTTCAAACTTTGGATCAGGAGTCACGCTGACCTACCTCTTAAGGTTTACCAGATAGTCAACACTTTTAGATACGAAACCAAGCACACAAGGCCGCTGATAAGACTCAGGGAAATAACTTCGTTCAAGGAAGCTCACACAGTTCACGCCACGTTTGAGGAGGCGGAGGAGCAGGTTAAGAAGGCTATGAGTTACTACAAGGAATTCTACGACAGGTTGGCAATACCTTGCCTTATATGCAGGAGACCAGAGTGGGACAAGTTCCCAGGAGCAGTTTACACGATGGCGTTCGACACGATAATGCCGGATGGCAAAACTCTTCAGATTGGAACGGTTCACAACCTTGGAGACAACTTCGCTAGGACTTTCAACATAGAGTACGAGATGCCGAACGGGGAGCATAGCTTTGCCTATCAAACCTGCTACGGGATATCCGAGAGGTGCGTAGCCGCTCTAATATCTGTCCATGGTGATGATCTTGGATTGATTCTACCGTTTGAGGTTTCCCCCGTGCAGGTGGTTGTTATACCCGTTCTCTACAAGGGTAAGGAGGAGGCCGTGCTTAAAGCCGCGAGGGAGCTTGGAGAAGAGTTGAAGAGACGGGGATACAGAGTCGTCGTGGACGAGAGCGACGAGAGACCAGGAGCGAAGTACTACACGTGGGAGCTCAAGGGAGCTGCGATAAGGGTGGAGATAGGACCGAGGGAAGTAGATGAAGGAACTGCAGTAGTATCCTTCAGAGACGAGAAGAAGAAGTTCAGTGTGAAGAGGGACGAGATACCAGAGAAGGTGGAGGAGTGGGCTAAGGAGATGAGGGAGAGGCTCTACGCGAGAGCTGTGGAGGCAATGAAAGAGAGAGTAAAGTACTGCAATAGCTTGGAGGAGGTTGAGGAGTGGATTAAGAAAGGGGTAGCTCTCGTTCACCTTTGCGATTCGGAGGAGTGTGGGGCTAAACTCGACGAAATAGCGAGTGTGCTCGGAGAAGTGTTCGAGCTGCCCTTTGAGGTCTCAGCTGAGAAGAAGGGTAAGTGCGTTGTGTGCGGGAGAGAGGGCAGGCTGAATGCCGTGGCGAGGACGTACTGATACTGTCAATGTCAAGTGTCAAGGGCAAAGTTTAAATGCTCTTTACTATTTTCTGATTTTGCAAGGCAGGATTCGCCTGCTAAGCCGTGAGAGCCGCCGTAGCTTAGCTGGTAGAGCGTCGGCCTGTTAAGCCGATGGTCGCAGGTTCGAATCCTGCCGGCGGCGTATTTTGAAACTTGAATCCGATTCGATAACTTATCTCCCTGTTTTACTCATCATTCTGATTGGATTCGGAATAATCGTTGCCTCATTTTCTATCCACTACTGCAATGCTCTCGCTTAAAGTCCACTGGGATGTAACAATTACGACTTCTCCTTTCTCACATGCTGAAAAAATCCTAGAGATCGTTTCGCTACCTGTTTCCTGAGAAAATTCCTTCAGGTATGCAGAAGTGTCGAGGTAGACTCTTTTCATCTTTCCCGCATATCTATTACTATTTTTGACAAAGGTTCTCCTTTCTTGAGGATCTCCCTCGTTTTCTCCAAGTCGGCTTTTCTGAGGTCTATGCCAAGTTTGCTGGCAAAGTCTTCAATCATCGAGATAGCTTCCTCTCTGTTCATCGTGTATATTCCAGCCCTGAAAAGCCTCTCAGCAAGCCTTGAAGTTGCCATAATAGCTCTATTCGAAATTCTATTTTAAATAGTTTTGCAGGCAAGAGATTCGAGTATTTGTTACGAGCATTGTTTTTTGCCATGGTTAAAAAGCCAGATGTCTAGAAAAAGTATAAAATGTAAGAAAGAAGTTTGAGGATGATTTTTAAAATTATCTTGGACATCTAAGGATCGCCATACCATCCTGTTTAAACTAACTGTAAACATTCAAGCAAGTGGTCATCCAAATTCAGAGTCATCTTTATTGGCTCTTGTCTTCTACCTAATTTTAAAAGTATTCTACCCTAAAATCGAGAATTCCAAGCTTCAAATTAAGGTACACATTCAACATTTCTTTCTGAGTTGATAAAATTCTAAAAATATAAATTGGCAATATGTAGAGACTATGTAAAACTTACGGTTGTTTTAACTCCATAATTTATTCCCCAACAGCCGGATTTACTTTATTGTGATTCCCCGACACGTTGTTACAGGAATCGAGATAAATGGAAAGTTGATGTTCTTTACATAAGTTTTGAGAGACCTCAGAAGGCCACGGATACGGAAGTTACGGATGAAGGCATTCTGCTCAGATATCGAGAAGACAAGCTTGTTGGTGTGACAATCCTCAATGCGAGCAGATTTAGAGTTAAAGCATAGGAGATTGAAATGAATGTAATCAAAATCTCCATATAAGAAGATGAAGGGTATATTGCTGTAGTTCATGAGTCGTTTAGCTGTTCTGCTATTTGGTGTGACTGGGGAGCATAAAAGAAATAAAATTGCAATCGATTTCTAGATTGAAACCGGCCAAGAAAGAGGAGGGAAATTCTAAAACTCATGGTGAAGAGTCACTTAAAGCTGTCATGGAAAAATAGGTGTTTTTTAATGGCTTAATGGCTGGGATCGTAAGAGTAATATATCCAATCCTTACTAAACAATTTATAAATCGTCTTTCAAGAGTAAAAGATGTACTTTGTAAAACCAGCCACTGTCTGGACGCAGCTAAAACCGGGCATGAAGTTCGTTTTCTATCAGACTCACAAAAGACACAATATTCATTGGAGAGGCAAAGATAAAGAGAGTAGCACTCTCGGGGACCCAATGCAATTTTTACGGAACTTATGGTGACAGAATATTCCTGACAAAAAGAACTTAAAGGAAAGTACATTAAATCTCAAGAAAGTATGGAAGTGGGATGGAATAAAGAACAGTAGAAGAAAGCTCTAGATAGCATTTGAGCTTGAAGAGATCAGAAAAATACACAAACCAAGTAAACCCCAAACGCTTCGTGCCTGTTGGAGGGCGTATCCAAAGGAGTGTTATGATGGAAAATAATAAAATCGTTCTTGCATCGATGTTGCACGATATCGGCAAAATTTTTACTAATTATCTCTCTGATCATGTGCCAGAAACTATTGCTGATGCTAAAAGGATTGCAAGCAGTCATATACACGCTGTAGTTGGCGCCATAGTTCTAGAGAATGCAGGATTTCCTAAAGAGATAGTTGCAGCAGTAGCGCATCACCATAGTAAATCGACGAGGATGATACCTTATATTGGATCTATATCCAAAAGATTTGGTGATGTGAATGACAGAGTAAAAGATGTAATTACTAAATCAGATAGTTTTGATGCAAGTTTTCGAAGAGGAGAAGAGACTGAAGTCAAAGGAGAACCCATAGATATTGCAAGAAAGTTAGGACTTTCTGTATTTGAGTCGTTACATGGCGATGAAACAACCAAACTCATTGGAGATGGGTTAACTAAATTAGCTCAATTGTGTAAAGAGAATATCAGCAAGGCAATCTCATTCTCTAATGCATTGCTTAGAGAAATCTCAATTCACTTACGAGCCAGCCAATCAGATCCTATAATAAGCTTATATGCACATTCAAAAATTCCAGCAGCTATAACGAGCTCGATTGTTAATTTCCCAAAAAATGATTTAAGATTGATCTCCGTTAAGGTAGGAGTAAGCGAGAGGGCGAGATATGCAACAGCAAATGTTGCAGAATACTTCGCTGGACTTCATTTATATTCATACTTCGGGCTGATTGGTTGTGTAGCAAAGAGTTTACAGAAATTTAATCTTAATGCTGATGTACATATAGTAGCCGAATCATCAACTCATCTATTGTTAATTTTACCTGAAAACATGGTAGAAGAATTAATTGAAGACTTTCAATTATTCGCGAATGATGTTCTTTGCCCAGTGGAATTGGAGATATTCGATCTCAGTCCTTCTACTATCTCGTTGCTAAAATCAATCACTCTCCAACCTGAGATACAGTCAACTCCACTTGGGGCAGAGAGTTGTAGTATTTGTAAAAAGCCATCTAAAGAAGTAGTTAGGTTTCCTAAAATCGATAAAGATCTTGTACTATGTCCTTACTGCTCAAGAATTGCATTTCCGTACAGAATTTTTACTTCAAATAGAGCGTATAGTATCGTTGAAGATGAAGGTTTATTTGTCTATCCATCACTAAAATTAGGTGTTGTTGAAGGTGTAGCAGATAAAGCATTAATCGGAAGAATCCTTAACCCAACTTCAAGTCAAAATGTGTTAGAATGTGGATTTCCATCAGTAGACTTATTTATAGGCCCTTTTAACAAGGATTTAAAAGTCTGGGCTGGTGTCTCTCTCCACAAGCTCATTCAGCAGTATATTCGCGAGAACAAATTGCATGCTGTAGTATCTTTATACCAAATTATACCTCTTTTCTTAAGTAAAATGTTTGTAGGGAGAGACGTAAACCCAATCGAGGTTACCTCATCAGGAACTATTTTCCAATGCACAAGTTTAAACCAAGTAGCAATAGTACTAAAAATTATAGAACCTAAAGATGTGGCAATTGGAATTGTTAAATCTGGTGCTCCCGGTATGACCTATCAAAAGCTTAGCATAATGCTCAACAAGCTTATTGAAAGAAATGGAGTTATAGCAGTTTATTCAGTGGACAATATGTTGACTCAGGATGATTTACACAAAATAAAAGAGATTAGACTAAAAATTTCTAACTTTAGCGCTTTTATAAAATCTCTTTTAAGAGCGCGAGACATAATGGAAATGTATTTGTACTCAGAAGATGAAGTTGAAAGGATTTACGCAAAGTCTGAATTGCTTAGGTTATGGACTCATTTCAAGAAGAAAGAAGTAGAAGAAAGTCTTAATGACTTAGTAAGCTTTATAGGAATATTTGGAAGCGATGAAACCGCTCAGGAAGAGACGCAGAAAGAAGAGATTAGTGAATTGCTTGAAAATCGAGAGTGTGTTCAAATCTTGATAAAATTGGTTGATATAGGATTAGAGGTGGGGGAATTTGTATGAAGGAGCTTGATAAGTTTATTTCAGCTCTTCAATCAGATTTGAATGAAGCAGCAAAATTTGTTGAAGGTGCAGCTAAGGAGTTATGTGATGTTCCAGGAATAACCCCAACAGCATTATCAAAATTATCAGAAATACTAAAGCGAGAAATTGAAGATTTAGTGGATTTAGTACACATAAAAAGTGAGATAAAAAAGCTGAATTTACCATATGTTTCTGAGGCAGTGGCACTTGCAATTGATAAACATTCTAACAACATTGCAAAGTTAAGGAGGCTAATAGATGCTTTGGTAAATTTTTATAAGTATTACAAAGAAGATTAGATGGGGTGGTCACTTGAAGAGTTTTGCTTTGCTTGTGGTAAGTGGAGATGCATACGTTGAAGAGATTACGGTGGGTAGCAAAAGAGAAATTGAAACTGGCACAAGAGTTGATATTTTTACAGCATTTAAGCCTCATCCAAAGGCTCGTGGAGAAATTCCATACATCCCAGCCTCATCTTGGGTTGGAGTTTTAAGGCATCTTTTGGAGAATTACTACGATTTACCAGCTCAAACACCAAGAATTCGAAGAGGAAAAGAAGGGACATTGGTTGCTCCAATTCATGAATGTCAGTCCCCCAGTGAGATCCTGACATGTCCGGTATGTAAGCTTCTATCAAGGAGAGACGTCGTAGCTTGGTTTGATGATTTGGATCCAAGAGGAGAAAAGTACAGTGTCCAAAGAGGTAGACGAGCAGGAGAATATATAATTAAAAATGAAAGAAACGAGATCGTCGCTCAAGTTGTGTTGAAAGATGAAGTTGTGCTTCCAAGAGATGTTGAGAAAACTATAATTTCAGCAGATATAGCAAAGAAGTTGGGAGTTGAGATAGATAAAGATATAACCGGCAAGGAATTAATCGAAAAAGGTATTAGATTTGAACCAATTCCACGTGAAGTTCAAGTTGTTAGTGGAGCTTTTAAGTTAGGAGCAAAGTTTGATATGGCTAAGTTATCATTTAATGATCTAAAGCCATTTTTTATTGGTCTAAGTTTACTGGAAGACAGATATATTGGGCGTAGAGGTTCAAGAGGATATGGCAGAGTTAAATTCGACAACATAGTCATGACTTTGAGAAGTAAGGAATACTACGAGGGTGGTGATGAGATTCCGATTGAGGTAGATGAAAGGAAACCAAGAGATGTCTTAAAGCAATGGGGCAAAATAAGGCAAGCAGTTGATGAAAAATTAAAACAAATACTTGGCTGAATATGCAGACAAAGTTGATTAGACTTGAGTTTAAGTCCAAGATAATCTTCCAGAGAACTTGGCATGAACGACCGTGGAGAATGCCAAGCGATTATTTAGTTAGATCTTTGGTTTACGCATGGTCAAAATTGTATGGTGACCCAAATGAACTTGTTCAAGCACTAATTGATGATCACTTTAGGATTTCGTCACTGCTAATAGTTAGAAGGGGTAAGTTATTCCTACCTGATTACGGAACCCACATTTATGTTACCCTAGAAGGGGATGAAATCATTGATCCAGCTGAGCTTGTAACAGAATTGAGTAGGATCAGAGTTGCACGAGATATGGATGAACCGACACCATTCGAAGAATACCTAATTAACGCTTTAAAATACGAGTGGGCAGTAATAGTTTCTTTTAGCGAGAGCTTTGACTTAAATAAACTAATTGCAAGCTTTAGACTCTTAGGTGATCTTGGTATTGGAGGTCGTAAGTCTAAGGGTAGCGGAAGGTTTAGGCTAACTTCTGTGGATAGTATTGACAGATACAATTTGGAGGTAAAATGTAAAGGTTTTGGAAAGCTTATTTCCCGGTATTTACCCACGTGTAAAGAGGTAGAGGGAAAAATCTATCAGGAATCTGTGACAATATGGTATGGTTCTGGTAAGTCTTATTCCTATGTAGTGATACCGGAAGGGTCTGAAGTAAATGTTATGGATGATGGTCAAGTTATTTTTGTTGAGAACGATTTAAATCATAGAGTTCCTATATTTTTTAGACCACTTATAGCTGTTGTAGATTAACTAGTTAATAAAAATCTTATCTATACTTTTATATATTTATTTAACAACATAACACATCCTATTGACGTCTGCAATAAGTACAGTATTAGTTTTTTGTGTCTAGATTCTTGTGGCTGTTGAGTACTGAGTCCAACTCACTCCGGCTGAGATAATCCAGATTACACCATTTAAGCGAGTGTGCCACGGGGGATAACCAGCAACGAAAACAAGCGACAGAACCTTTAAATACAATACTCCAGTCCAACACGGCATGAGTGAATTCAAGCACATAGTCAGGATTGCCGACACAGACCTTGATGGCAAAAAGAGCGTCATGTTCGCGTTAACGGGAATTAAGGGAATAGGACTCAGGATGGCGAGGTGCATTGTAAACAATCTCGGACTGGACGCAAAACAGAAACTTGGTGAGATGAGCGACGAAGAGATAGAGAGGCTCAGGAAGTTTGTCGAGGAGGAAATCGAGTCCTTGCCGAGCTGGGTCCTGAACAGGAGGAAGGACCCTTACACGGGTAAGGATCTCCACCTGCTGAGCAAGGACGTTGACTTCGCGAAGATGGTCGACATCGAAATGATGATCAGAATGAAGTGCTACAGGGGTTCGAGGCATGCGAAGGGTAAGAAGGTCAGAGGTCAGAGGACGAGGAGCACTGGTAGAAGTGGTAGGACTGTCGGTGTCGTGAGGAGGAAGAAGTAACCGAGGTGGTTTTATGGGTGATCCGAAGAGGCACAGGAAGAAGTACGTAACTCCTACTCACCCCTGGAACAGGGAGAGGCTCGAGAAGGAGGCTAAAATCGTTATAAAGTACGGGCTGAGGAACAAGAGGGAGCTCTGGCGTTTCCAGAACATTCTGAGGAAGTACAGGAGAGTTGCGAGAGATCTACTCGCGAAGGTTGATCTACCTGGTGCTGAAGGGGCCTACGCGAAGGCTAAGGCTCAAACTGTCATAAAGAAGCTCATAAGAATGGGAATCCTTGAGGAAGGAGCAACTCTCGACGACATTCTAAACCTGACTGTTGAGGACTTCCTCGAGAGGAGATTGCAAACGAGAGTTTACAGGCAGGGATTAGCGAACACGATAAAGCAGGCGAGGCAGCTCATAACCCATGGCCATATAGCTGTCGACGGTAGGAGGGTCACTTCCCCGAGCTTCATAGTCGAGAGGGACATGGAGAGCAAGATAGACTACTACGTCAACTCCCCGTTCGCAAAGAGGGGGTTTGTAGAGAAAGCTGAGGAAGCTGGAGAGAGTGCTTAATTTGTTTGAGGAGGTGGATGAATGGCTGAAAAGAAGAAGGGCAAGGGCAGGTGGGGTATAGCCCACATATTCAGCAGCTACAACAACACAATAATCACGATAACTGACATAACGGGCAGTGAGACGATAGCGAGGATAAGCGGTGGAATGATCGTCAAGGCGGACAGGGACGAGGGGAACCCCTACACTGCAATGCAGGCTGCGTTGAGAGTGGCGGAGATAGCTAAGGAGAAGGGAATTGAGGGAGTTCACATAAAGGTCAGAGCCCCGGGTGGTAACAAGCACACGACTCCTGGACCGGGAGCCCAGGCTGCGATAAGAGCTCTTGCGAGGGCTGGCCTCAAGATAGGCAGAATTGAGGACGTCACTCCAATACCGCACGACGGAACTCGCCCGCCGGGTGGAAAGAGGGGTAGGAGAGTTTGATCTCTTTTATTTTAGTTTAAGGTTTCAAGGTTTAAGGTTTTTATACCCTCTCGCCAAGGTGTCGTCATGGAGCTTGAATTCATTGAGGACACACCGGAAAAGGTAGTTTTCGTAATTAAAGGAGTGCCGATAGCCCTCGTGAACTCTATAAGGAGGGCTATGATGGCACACGTGCCGACAATGGCAGTTGACTACGTTAACGTTTACATGAACACCTCATACCTTTACGATGAGATGCTCGCTCACCGCATAGGTCTCATACCGCTCAAAACGGATGTGGACAAGTTCAACTTCCCGCACGAGTGCGAGTGTGGCGGAGAGGGATGTCCGAAGTGTCAGGTTTCTTTAAGGCTGAACGCTGAGGGGCCGAGAATGGTCTATTCGGGAGACTTCGTTTCAGACGATCCTGAGACGAAGCCTGTTTACGACAACATACCAGTCGTGGAGCTTTACGAGGGGCAACAGCTCATGATAGAGGCGGTTGCGAGGCTCGGGACTGGGAGGGAGCACGCGAAGTGGAAGCCCGTTTCGATATGCGCTTACAGGATAATTCCCGACATAGAAGTTGGAGAGAAGTGCGACGGGTGCGGGGAGTGTGTCGAAGCCTGCCCGAGAGGAGTGCTCGAAATAAAGGATGGCAGGGTTGAGGTAAAGGATGTGCTGAAGTGCTCGATGTGCATGAGTTGCGTTAACGCCTGCGAGGAGAACGCGATAGAGGTCAAGGAGACGGACAACTACCTGTTTACGGTGGAGAGCATAGGTTCTATGCCAGCAAAGGAAATCCTGAGGAGAGGCGTTGAAGTGCTCAAGGAGAAGGCTGAAGAGATGAACGAGATACTCGAGCACTTCTGATTTTTGGCTGTTATTTTGATATTTTGGTATTTATTGTGCGCTTTTTTGGTTTTGGGTTTAAAGCAGTATTGTAAGCTTTATTGAGCATTTGGGCGTTGGATGTTTAAACGATGTTAAGCGATGCCAAATAACTAAATGCCCTCAGAGAAACTGGCAATCGAGTTATTGAATCGAGTACATAAACGTTGGAACGATGATAAACAGAATATTAAAATAAACGAGCTCCAACGGAAAAACATGGCAAAGTCGGAGGAACTTTATCGAAAAGCTGTAAACCTGATGCCTGCTGGAGTTAGCTCTCCAGTCAGAGCAATAAAGCCTTACCCGTTCTATACCGAGAGAGCTGAGGGCTGTAAGATCTACGACATTGACGGAAATGAGTACGTTGACTACTGTCTCGCTTATGGCCCTATGATACTCGGACATGCTCATCCCGTGGTTAAGAAGGCAATTCTAGAGCAGGTTGAGAAGGGCTGGCTCTATGGAACTCCGATAGAGCTCGAAGTTAAGTTTGCGGAACTCATAACCAGTCTTTACCCAAGCATAGAGATGCTTAGGTTTGTAAACACAGGTAGTGAAGCTACCATGGCTGCAATAAGGCTCGCGAGGGGCTACACCGGCAGAAACGGAATAGTAAAGGTGGAGGGAAGCTTCCATGGAGCACATGATGTCGTGCTCGTGAAAGCTGGAAGTGGTGCAACGACCCACGGAACGCCGAATTCCGCAGGAGTGCCTGCTGAGTTTGTCAAGTACACGTATCAGGTTCCTTACAACGACATAGAGAGTCTCTCCTCCCTGCTTGAAAAGAAGAGGGAGGAAATTGCTGCCATGATCCTCGAGCCGGTTATGGGCAACAGCTCGCTCATCTTGCCCGAGAAGGACTACCTGAAGGAAGTCAGGAAGGTAACTCAGGAGAACGATGTATTGCTGATCTTCGACGAGGTAATAACCGGTTTTAGACTGAGCGAGGGAGGAGCACAGCAGTACTATGGAGTTATACCTGACTTAACAACTCTCGGCAAGATCGCTGGCGGGGGCTTGCCTGTTGGAGTTTACGGTGGTAAGAAGGAGATTATGGAGATGATTTCCCCCCTCGGCCCCGTTTATCAGGCGGGAACTTTCAGCGGCAATCCTCTGACGATGGCTGCTGGA
Source organism: Archaeoglobaceae archaeon (assembly GCA_027066965.1). Lineage (GTDB taxonomy): Archaea > Halobacteriota > Archaeoglobi > Archaeoglobales > Archaeoglobaceae > WAPX01. The sequence continues at coordinate 2,953 of JAMOMT010000020.1, read as the reverse complement.
TATGCAACTGTTAGTTACCTTATAGAAAACAAGCCCTACAAGCAGCTTGAGGAGAGGACGAGGGCAATAGTCGAGGGAATCCAGCCCGAACTCGAAAAGAGGGGTTATTCTGCTGGTAACATAGCGTCGATGTTCTGCATATACTTCGGAGAGAAGCCAAAGGATTACGCTCAGGCTCTGAAACTCGACGCATCTAAGTATATGGAGTTCTTTGCCGAGATGCTGAAGAGTGGAGTTTTCCTACCACCATCACAGTACGAGACGTGCTTCGTCAGCGTAGCTCATGGCGAGGAGGAGGTTGAAAAAACGGTAGAGGTAGCGAACGCATGCCTGAGAAAGTTGTAGTTGGGACGAGAGGAAGCAAGCTCGCATTGGCTCAAACGGAAAAGGTCGTGGAGAAGCTGAGAAAGGCAGGATACGAAGTAGAGGTCAGGATAATTAAGACAGGCGGAGACGTAATGAAAGACAAACCACTACACGAGTTCAAGGGGGTTGGAGCCTTCGTTCAGAGCATTGACGAGGCTCTTGCTGAGGGTAGGGTTGATGTTGCAGTTCATAGCTACAAGGATGTACCGTCGAAGATAAAAGGGGTTATTGCTGCAGTTCTCGAAAGGGAGAGCCCCTGCGATTGTGCAGTTTTGCGTTCTGGTGTTTTAAATTCTGGCGAAGAGATAGAAGTAGATGAAAAAGAAGGTGAAATTCCGAGAACGCTCAGAGAGCTCAACGAGATCGGTGGAGTCGTTGGAACTTCGAGCCTGAGGAGGATCGCTCAGATCGAAAGGATTTTTCCAAACCTCAAAATCAAGAACCTGAGAGGAAATGTTGACACCAGGCTCAGAAAGCTGAAGGAGGGTGAGTACGACGCAATTCTGCTTGCTGAAGCGGGCCTAATAAGGCTCGGGATTGAAGTCGAGAGGGAAACACTCGACCCCACTCAGTTCGTTCCTTCGGCCACTCAGGGAATAATAGCGGTCGAGACGAGGCGGGGAGAGGAGGAGTTGGTGAGCTTCATGAACCACGAGAAAACTTTCTGCGAGGCGAGCGTCGAGAGGGCTGTTTTGGAAACTCTCGGCATAGGCTGTGCCGTTCCAGCAGGCATATACGCTTGCGTGGATGGAAATGTTGTCAACCTCGTTTTCCACGTTTACGGAAAAGACAGAGACATTAGGGGCGAGGAGAGGCTGAAGAGAGACACTGCCGTGGAGGAAGCAAGGGAGATAGCCAAAAATGCGAAGAAAGAGTGCGAGAGAATAATCAGGCAGTACAGGGTTTGAGTTGCAAGCGTAATCGTGGAGTAGTGGCAGAAGTGGCAGAGGGAGAGGGGAGGCTGCAATGAAGGGCGAAAAAAGCGAAGGAATCGTTTACATAGCTGGGGCAGGCTGCGGAAACCTGATAACTGAGGCTGCGAAGAAGCTAATAGAGGAAGTCGATGTCATAATCCACGACGAACTGCTTGGGGAGAAAGTCAGAGAGCTGATTGAGAGGAGCAAGGCTGAGAAAATCGACGCGGGGAAGAGAGCTGGAAGACACAGGTTGAAGCAGGACGAGATAAACGAGCTCCTTGTTAAGCTTGCGAAGGAAGGAAAGAAAGTTCTCAGACTGAAGGCTGGAGACCCGTTCATATTCGGTAGGGGCGGGGAAGAGATGGAGTACCTCGCTGAAAATGGTGTTAGGTTTGCTGTCGTGCCGGGAGTTAGCTCTGCAATAGCCGCTCCTGCGTGTGCAGGCATTCCCATAACTCACAGGAGGTACGACCCGGCTGTCGTCTTTATAACGGGCAGGCAGGCGAGGGAGAGACTGAACTGGGATGCTTTGGCAAAGCTGAACGCCACAATCGTCATTCTGATGGGCATGGCGAACCTGAGGGAGAACGTGAAAAGGTTGATGGAGCACGGGAAGGACCCCGAAACTCCTGCTGCGATAATTCAGTGGGGTTGCTGCGAGAGGCAGAGGGTCGTTTGTTCAAAGCTCAGGGATATTGCTGAGGTTGCGGAGAGAGAAGGTGTGAGTTCCCCGGCGATAGTCGTGATAGGTGATGTCGTTTCCGTGAGGGAGAAGGTTGTGGAGTTTTTTGAAGGGTTTTTTGATTGATTTTCTGCTTTACTTTTAGTTAATTTCCAAAACAATAAATACTTGATTTTGATAAGTTACTTATGCCTCCGGAAGACGATGAGTTACTAAATCTTTTGAAAGATGTTTTTGGCGAAGAGAAAGTTATTCGTAACTGGGATGTAGCTAAGAACTCTGAGGATGCTTACACACGTGAGCTCTGTGTTCCCAAGATAGATTATGCCGTTGGCCCGTTTAATAGGTTTAGCGACCCTAAATACGCTTACGTGAATAATTAGAGGAGATTTAAGCAATATAAATGGATCCTACTATAATTGCGAGAATCTATTTAATTCGCTAATAGAATACGGTAGGTATCCTGAAACGTTTAATCACAATTTTAAATTTAATAACAATCCAAGATGTTTTGTTGCAATAGAGGTTGAAAACAGAACTAGTAGAAAACATAGGTTGGGCAGTATGATCAACGCTTCTGCAATGGGCAAGGTGGCGATAATGGTTGCTAAAACTCCTACGGTTATGACATCTTTTGAGAAACTACTGAAATATCTCATGTACATGTATTTGCACGAAATAAAATCACTAAATTTCTTACCGTGGAATTTAATACTAATTGAGATGGAAGATTTCAAAAATGCTTTACGTAGATATGTTGAAAACCAATGATTAACAAAAAATCAACTCTTAACCTCCACTCCGTTAGGCGGCCAGTTCTGTTCTAACCAGGCCTTCAGCCTCCCGGAGTCAGTCGGCCCGACGAGTATCTTCCACCCCGTTTCGTCTTCGAGCGCCCCCTGCAGTCTCGCAGCCAGCCCCGGAATAACTAGGTACCTATGATCAACCTTCTCTGCAACCTTCGTCTCCTCCATGAGCTGCTTCACCT
>JAMOMT010000019.1 GCA_027066965.1 Archaeoglobaceae archaeon | reverse complement strand
CCTGATAAAAACTACTTCGAGCAAACTCTAAGAGCAAACATCTTCCTTGCCCTTTCTGGGGCTGACGAAAACGACCTCCACAGGTGAATCGTTTTGTAGCCATGATCTACAATCTGGCTGTGCTCCCTACAATTTCTGCTACCATTTCTGTGATTACTTCTCAGGTTGGAATTTCTGGAGCTTTTCTCCTTCTTCCCGTTCAGGTGAGTTTGCTTGGGATAGAGAGCCCAGTTGCTAGCTCGACCAACCTGTTTTACAACGTCGTTTCAACTCCTGGGGGTATTTATCGGCACTGGCGTGAGGGAAGACTAAATCCAAGACTCACGGTAGTCATTCTCTCCGGAACTATTCCGGGAATGTTCACGGGAGTGTATGTTAGCTTTATACCTCCCAAACCCAAGGGCGTTCAAGATCTTTGCCGGGACAGTACTCCTTGCCATCTCTCTAAGACTGCTCTTTTCCCGTCGTAGTGACGGTAAACCTGAAAAGTTTGAAATCTCAGAGGCATCTCTGAGCTTTTCTGAGCTGAGATATAGGTTCGATGGGAAAGTTTACAGGGTCAGGCCTCTATCTATAGCTCCTCTTGCCTACGCGATTGGAGTGGTTGCAGGAGCTTACGGCGTTGGAGGAGGAGCTTTTCTCGCACCGGTCCTCGTTTCCTTTTTTGCTCTTCCCGTTTACACCATTTCCGGATCGGTTCTACTTTCGACATTCGTCACTTCCTGTTTGAGTGCCCTTCTTTACTCGCTACTTGGCTATCCGCCAAACCTCGCTGTTGGGCTGCTTTTTGGCTTGGGTGGAATGGCTGGCTCCTATGCTGGAACGAGAGCCCAGAGGTTATTCCCAGAAAAGGCGATAAGGTTAATCCTTGGAGTCATTGTTGGAGTTCTTGCACTAAGGTACATCTCTTTTCTTGCGCTTTCCTGACTTCTCCCTAAGCCTACAGAAAGCGCACACGTCTGAAGTTGTCACCTCTCCGCAAAGCTTGCAGTACTTGAATTCTCCCCGCTTCTCTTCGCTATTCTCTTTCAGGTACTTCACGAGGTTTGTAACGAACTGTCTTCTGAACCCCGGTTTTCTTCTCTCTATCTCATAGACTATTTCTTTCCATTCGTCGTCTGGGGAGTAAGGGCAAGAGTCAGAGAGAAAAGGTATTTTACTGCAAACGCAGTACAGAGCGTTCTCTCTCTCGCTCAAGAAGTACAGAGGTCTTATCCTTGTCACAACTTTATCAAAACCTTCCGTTCTCGGCAGAAACTTCGTACTCCAATCAAAGTTTCCCGAAAGCCAGTTTCTAAAAAAGAAAGCTACTATGTCGTCCGAGCTATGTCCAGTAGATACGCAATCAAAACCATTCTCCCTCGCGAACCTGTTCATCACATACCTCTTTACGGTGCCACAGGCAGCGCACTTCTTTCTACCGAAACTCTCTATGCTCACTCCGTACTCTGAAACGTCGACGATACTCAGCTCAACGTCAAGCATTCTGCACACTTTTTCTGCCACTTCGAGCGACTTCTTCGAGTAATCGTCTTTCTTTATGCCAAGGTCGATGTGAAGGGCCTCTACAGAGAAATCGAGGTTTTTAGATAACTTTTTTAGAGCTGCAAGCATAGCCGAACTATCCTTTCCGCCAGAAACGCACGCTAGAACCCTTTCACCTTTTCTGACTACTTTGTACCTCTTAAGAGTTCTCTCGACCTGCCTCTCGTAAAAACTGACAAAGCAGTTCTCGCAGAGACTCAGTCTGTACTGTTTCAGCCGCTCGATAGCAGGCTTTCCGCAGAACTTGCATTTCAGCCTGGCCATTTTTACTCACTTCTTCAGTGTTGATCTTACTGCATCTTTCACTTAGTCTCAGAAAGTGCCAGATACTCTTTTAGCATTCTTGGAAATTTGGAGGCTTCCACGAACCTGAGACCCATCCTTTCGCTCCACTTTCTTATGCCAGCGTCGCTGCTCACAACTCCAGCCTCGAGCTCTTTCGCGAGAAGTAAAACATCGAGGTCGGGAGAGCTGTCGAGAATCCCCTGCCTGAGGGTGGTTTTGTACTTGTCCCTAAACCTGCCTATGAGAGCGCCGATTTCCTGTTGTATGAGGTCCTTTTTGCTAACGTCTTCTTCCTCTCTCGACGCTATCGATGAAGCTATTGCTGAACTTTCCCATATAAATTCCTCAGCGAGTTTCCTTCCCCTATTTATTTTCTGCCTCATCGTCAGCACGTACTCGTAGAATATCGCTGCCGGAATTTTGACCTCGTACCTGTTGGGGGTTTTCTTTACTAGCCACGTGTCGAGCTTTACGAAAACGTCTTCGCAGCACTCATACCTCCTCAAAAAGCTCACGAGCTCACCGTAAACAGTGGGGTAGGGTATGTAGCAGCTAATCTCGAACTTCAGTCTTGCTTTTGCGATGAGGTCGAGTATTTCCTGAGCGGACTCGCAGAGAGATTCGTAGCCTTCCTTCATTCTGAGTCCCGAGTCCGTTATCGCCGTTGTGTCGAGTACGAATCTCTGCTTCATCGTTCCACCCTCGTTTTAAAAGAATAAATCAGTTTTGCAGCACTAATGTGTGGCGTCTCTCCGCTCTAGCCGTTCCTCCGAAACTTGCCTTTATTTTATAATTATGTTACTTTTGAATATTTGTTCAGTAGTGTTTGCAGATTTCCTCATCATCATGTGAAAATCGAAAGTTACGCGCCTGATCCAAAACTTAACGAACTTTTGAGAGCTCACATTTGTGTAATTGTATTTCACCACAATCGAACTTGCCGTTATAATAGAATGATGAAGATTTTGGTCCCTCTCAGCAAAATAGAAAGCCTTATATTCTTGCACGGTTGCCTGAGTGCAAGTCGGTGTCTATCACGTCGTTGACAACGTGGTGGGCTGAATGGAGGTGGTTTAGTGGCAGCGTGGTGGTTCTGGCCGCTGTTCATGTTTGTATTTACACTGTTGATAGGGATAATCTCCCCCGTATCTGGTGTGGGTGGAGGAGTGCTCTACGTACCTCTAGCGACGGTAATAACACCGTTCAGCGTGGACTTCATCAGAGGAGCTGGGCTTGTAATGGCAGTAACTTCAGCTCTCTCCTCAGTACCCTACCTGATAAGGAAAGGTCTCGCGAACATCAGGATTTTTGCAATCATAGCACCGGTAATGGTCATAACCTCCGTAGTGGGTGGATGGGTAGGACTTTGGGTGACAAACGCGTACCCAGACGGAAAATACGTCATAAAAGTACTGCTCGGAGCTATAATCCTGCTCGTGTTCTTCATAATGATCCTCTCAAAGAGAGTCGAGTTCCCCGAAGTTAAAGAGGACGAGAGGGACAACATATCTAGAAGGCTGAACATCTGGGGAGAGTACTACGAACCTGATCTCGACACTATTGTAGAGTACACGACGAAGAACACTCCAATGGCTATCGTAACATTCGCAGTCATAGGCTTCGTAGCGGGAATGTTTGGTCTTGGAGCTGGGTGGGCTAACGTTCCAGTTCTCAACATGATGATGGGAGTGCCTATAAAGGTCGCAACAGCTACGAGCATGCTGATAATCACAGCAAACGCCCCGGCAATAGGTATTTACATGACCAGGGGTGCAATTCTGCCGCTCATAGTCGTTCCTTCAATACTTGGCATAACGATTGGTGCGAGGATTGGAGCTAAGGTTGCGGAGATAATAAAGCCGAAGTTCGTCAGGTGGCTCGTTCTGGCAATACTGTTCATAGCGGGCGTTCTCAACATAATCAAGGGTCTGCAAGGCATGCACGTGATACCTCCAATACTTCCGGGGGTGAGCTGAAATGCCCAAGCCAGAGAGAGAAATCCGCGTGGATGCTATGGGAACGGCATTCGCAAAGGTCATGACCATCTTCACAATCGTCGGCATAGTCCTCATGGTAATTCCCGCTATAGCTTACTTCATGGGGATAAACCAGTACGTTCCCCTTACAGAGGCTCACAAGTACTGGAACATGAGTGCGAGCGAGTTCTGGA
>JAMOMT010000018.1 GCA_027066965.1 Archaeoglobaceae archaeon | reverse complement strand
TCAGGAATCGTTATTCTGTACTTTTCCCTCTCCTTCCTCGGCATGCTTCCAACGAGGCTTACGGGCTGGAAGTTCACGCCCCTAACAACGTCCATGTTCCTCAGGGCGTAGCGGATTATATCTCCAATCTGGTGATCGTTGACAGTTCTTATCACGGTCGGGACGAAGACTATTCCGAGCTCAGCCTTTCTGCAGTTCTCAAGTATTGCCGGTACCTCTCTGATGTTCTTGGGATTCGTTTTCTCGTCGACACCGTCAAAGGAGAGGTAAACGGTGTTAACTCCAGCTTCCTTAACCCTCGTTGCGAGAGTTGGGTCGTTTGCCAGTTTTATTCCGTTGGTGTTCAGCTGTATATGCTCTATTCCTTCCTTCCTTATTGCCTTTATTATGTCGATCAGGTCCTCTCTGAGAGTTGGCTCACCCCCCGTAAGCTGAACAGCGTTGCAGCCAACGGGTTTCATGTTCTTGGCGATTCTGACCATTTCCACTATCTGATCTATCGTGGGCTCGTAAACATAGCCCGCTCTCTTGGCGTAGAAGAAACAGTACCAGCAAGCGAGATCGCACCTGTTTGTTAAAACGATGTTGAGCAGAGCGGTGTGGCTCTTGTGGAGCGGACAGAGACCGCACGAGAAAGGACAGCCTTTCCCACCGTCCGTGTTTGGATTCTCTATACCCTTACCGTCGTGGGCGAAGCGGGAAGCTTTAAGAAACATCTCCACGTCTCCCCAGTAAACGTCGACGAACTCTCCGTGCTCTGGACACTTTTTCTTTATCATTACCTTGCCGTCTTCCTCGTAAACAGTAGCGTTTATGACTCTGAGACATTCAGGGCAAAGTGATGTCGTTTTGTACGGCAACTTGATTTCTTTCTTGACTTTCTCCACTTTCTGATGTCTTAAATTCGTTATAAAACTCACAATTTACACCTCCAGAGTCTCTGCAGAGATTTTATCTGATGATTCTCCTGCAGCCTTTGCTATTTAAACGGCTGGATATATCAAGGTTTCTAAACCCCTCTCGAAAAACGAGCTGGAAAACGGTTATATTACCTGTTAGGCTTTCAGAGCCATGCTTCGGCAATTTCTTCACTACTTGGCGCTCTTGTTTTCTATGGTAGCTGAAACTCTCTGGATTATGCTTCCGGCGTACACCCCCAACAACTTTGCGGTCGTTTTTGGAGGGGGAACGCCGATAGACTTTGGCAGGAACTTTGTCGATGGGAAGAGAATTCTTGGAGACGGAAAGACTTTCAGGGGGTTCACTGGAGGTTTGCTTGGCGGGCTGCTGGTGGCCAACGTGGAGTACTTCCTCGAAAGACTTGTAGGAGTTCACATTTTCTCGTCCCTTCCTTACTTTAGTTTTCTAAAACTTGCATTCGTTCTTGCCTTCGGAGCTCTCGCTGGAGATTGTCTGGGGAGTTTCGTTAAGAGGAGGTTTGGTGTAGAGAGGGGGGCTAAGTTTCCTCTTTTGGACCAGTACGACTTTCTCTTCATTTCCCTGCTACTCGCTTGGCTTGTGGACAGGAGTGCGTTCAAATCACTCTACACTCCTCAGGTAGTTCTGCTTGCTGTAGTACTCACTCCTCTGCTCCACAGACTTGCGAACGTGATAGCCTATAGACTAGGTTTGAAGGACGTGCCTTGGTAGTTTTTATGTTTGAGCGGCTGGAAAGTTGAACGCCGAAAACGGAGGTGAGAGGTTGGAGGGTATGGACTGGAATAAAAACTGGAAAGAAAACAGGTATGGCGAAAGCGAAAAAATAAAAGAGTTAATAGCAAAAAAAATGCTCGAAGTCGGAGCCCTGAAGTTCGGGGAGTTTATTCTCTCATCGGGCAGAAAGAGCAACGTTTACGTCGATGTAAAGCTCGCCTGCACATACTCTGATTTGTTGAGACTGCTCTCTTCTGAAATGGCCAGCCTGCTGAGAAACACGCGGTTCGATGTTGTTGCGTGTGTTGAGCTTGGTGGAGTGCCATTGGCAGTGGCTCTATCTCTTGAAACAGGTAAAAGAACGGTTATATTTCGTAAAAAGAAAAAGAGCTACGGGCTGGGAGAGGACAGGATAGGTTTCATCAGAAGAGGTGAAAGAGTGGTCGTCGTAGAGGATGTTACGACCACCGGAAGCTCAGCGCTTTCGGCCGTGGAGAGAGTGAGAGAGGCTGGAGGAGAAGTTGTGGCCGTCGTTACTGCTGTTGACAGGAGAGAAGGATCTGAGGAGAACTTCAAAAAGGCTGGGGTGAAGTTGATACCAGTGCTGACCCTTGACTACCTGAGGAGCTACGGCGACAGGAACAGCGAAAGTGAAGAGTGAAGGTGTTGTTAACTCCTCCCGAACATAAGCATGTAGTCTATTTCCCTCAGAAGTATGTCTATTATCTCCTCGTCCTCGAAAACCTTTTTCAGCCTTAAGAGGACATTTTTTGCCACATCTATGTCGACCTTCAGCAGCTGGTAGAAGTAGGGTATCTTGAACTCACCCCCCCTCGTGTGATACTCTCTGATCTCTTCGTCGCTCGCGGCCCTTACCTCGTCTCCTATGTCTGGAGCAAAGCTTTCTCCCAGCCCTCTGAGCACGTAGCACTTTGAAATCACCCTCTTTTCAACGATATCCGGCATGTACGCCTCTATCTCGTCTCTACTCAGCTCTCCCGCGTACTTCATGTACTCAGGCTCCTCCCCACTGACCGAAACCACAACTGCTAGGCAATCTCCAGCCTTCACGATGTCTCCGATGTTCAGTTTCCCGTCGACCTCGAAAACTCTGTCCATTACCCTGACCACCTGCATGCCTGCACCTCCCATTAGACGACCTTACTAACCCACTTGAAGGAAAGACTCATAATACCAACCTTTCTCGCAAGATACTCTCTCTCCCTCTCGCTGATTTTTGCGTAAGCGTGAGCCCTCTCGAGTACGAAGGGATATGCGTAAGTGCTACCGAGCATGCACTCTGCACAGACGACTCTCATGATTTTCCCCATTCTACTTTTCGCCCACGCTGGTACTTCTACCCTCGACGGAAGGGATGGTGTGAAGCGTGCGTAGCAAAAGCAGATGTCCCCAAGCTCTACGGGTTCGGTGTAGCTCATGACCTCCATGTCCGAAAGTAAGAAGGCGTCATAAACGTCCAGTCCGTTAGCTCTCGCTACGTCTTTGGCGTACGTTCTGTCAGTGTATCCCACTACCGGAGCTCTCTTTTCCTCACTTACTCTCACTGCGAGCTTTACTGCTTTGAAGTATCTCTCTTTCAGCTCTTCCCTCATATCTCTCGCAAAGCTCGGAGTCAGACTACCGTCGTAAAACACGTACCCGCTCTCGCAGACTTCAGATAAAAGTTTCATCTCCATTTCGTACCTCACCACGTCAATGTTCTCTTCCAGCTTGGTTATCCTCGAGATGTACTTCACGTCCCACTCTCCAGAGCCGTGAAAGACTGTGTAAGCGGCGACCTGCACGGCTCCGGCGGGAATACCAAACTCCCTGAGAGGAGACACCTGGCTTCCGTCTACTCCGGTCACCTTTACTCCCTCGAGAACGGAGAGGGCCCACTTCTTCTTTTCTCTCCCCACTTTTACCTTCCTGAAGTTTAGAGTGGATACAATGTCTCTGAACTCTTTCTTCCTTTCTTCGAGTTCTCTTGAAAACTCCTTGACGAATTTAGAAAAGGCTTCTATTCCGCTGGATGAAACGAGCTTTCCACGCAACTCCTGCATAGTCATCGTTAAAATGAGAGAAAAACGTTAGATGAATGTATCGGAGCTTGCAAGGCGTATCGTCTGCACATTCTGGCGGAAGAAGCAAGCGAGGGTAGCTGTAGCTGCGAAAAACTTTCTGGAAAGTAGCAGGAAAAGACAATCAAATCGAATCTGATTTATGCAGAATTGTGCAAATCCCTCCAATGACTTCGAATTCGACTTCTGGTTCTGTATCTGTAAAAAACAGGGAAGAGCTCCTGTCCGACTACTCCGGTGTGGAGAGGGAGCTGAGAGAAAGTGCCATTCTTATAGCCGAGCATGCAGTCAGTATGGCAAATCCAG
>JAMOMT010000017.1 GCA_027066965.1 Archaeoglobaceae archaeon | reverse complement strand
ATAACCATCATTTTCCGGAAACTTTATATACTATCATGACAGTAATTAAAATCGTGATCTGCCATGAGGCGCTTCGACCGCAGGTCTTTTGAGAGAAAGGGTCTGAACAAGCTTTTGAGCAAGGACGAGAGACTTCTACTTGAAAACCTGAACGACCTGAGAATGGAGAGCCTCAGAATGAGCATAAAGGAAATAGCTGACATGGTTCTGCCGGAGGAGTACTAAAAGCTTTGAAAGTTCTGGCACAGGTGTTATTAAGCTGTGTGCTGTCCCTCTCGCATGGTGCAGCTGAAGATGAAGCTCGTGGGTTTTGAGGAGGGTGATAAGATAGTGGAGGTTGAGGAGGGCAAAACCTACGCCGATGTTATGGTTGAACTCGGTATCAATCCCGAAACTGTCATTGTCATCAAAGATTCCACCCCTGTCCCTCTCGACGAGAGGGTAGAGGGAGGAGAGGTAACGGTGATGCGGGTGATTTCCGGGGGGTAGCAGCGTAGAAGAAATTTTAATTTTCTATTTTTCTTGAAAGCTTTAGTTCTAGGCAAACTTTTTTGCACGCCTGATTGGATTGGAAATGATGGGTATTCTGGACGCTTTGAGGAACGCTTTTGGAGCTGGTGGAAGTAGTGGGAGTAGTGGGGCCAAGAAAGCGAAGGAAAAAGACTTTAGGTACACGATATCGAGGGAAGTGTTGGAAACGGCAATAGCTGCTGCAAGGGAAAGCCATCCTCACGAGTTCATAGCTCTGCTTGGAGGAAACAGGAGGAAGAAGCACATAAGTGAGCTCGTTTTTTTACCCTCCGTTACTGGTGGGGTGAGTGCTGTTATCCACATGGACATGCTCCCCATCGGTATGAGCGTTTTTGGAACTATACACAGTCACCCAACTCCCAACCCAACCCCCTCTCTGCAAGACCTTGAAACTTTCTCCAAAAGGGGAATTCTTCATGTAATTATTGCTTACCCTTACACAATGCAGAGCTGGAGGGCCTACAGGAGTGATGGTTCTCTGGTTGAGCTTGAGGTGGTAGAGTGGTAGTTATGCGGTACTAAGAACGGCTAGAGAGCGCTTAGCAAACACGAAAAAGAAAATTTTAAGTATTATTGAGACAGTTTCCTGTCATGAAGAAAGTCCTGTTAGTGTTCCTTGCGCTGTGCGTTCTTGGAGCTCTCGTTTGCGGGTGTGTGCAGAACCAAAGCTTGCAGAACCAGAACAATACATCCAACGCAACTTCGCTGAAGTACTCTGCTCTAATTTCTTCCGAGAGTGTTAACGTGTCTAACTTGGCCTGCAACATTTCCGTGGTCAAGAACATCGACGAGTTCACGTTCAGGATGATGTCCTCTTTCTCCGATCAGAAGAACCAGTTCTTCTCACCCGTAAGCATGGAGTTCGCCTTTGCTACCCTTGGGGAAGGTGCTAGTGGCAAAACGAGGTTTGAAATATTCAAAGCTCTCTACCTTCCATACAACGACACCGTGAGGAGAGTAGGGTTCGCCTGCCTTTACGACAAGCTCGAGAAATCGGGCAACTTCACACTCGCGAATGCCCTCTGGATTCAGGTTGGGTATCCGGTGAAGGGGCAGTACCTCCACATCGTGAAGAACTACTACCCAGCTGAGATGTACTACGTAAACTTCCAGCAAAGTGGCGTTGTTAAGCTGATAAACGGGTGGGTGAGTAAGAAAACTCACGGCAGGATTGAAAATATAGTGAGCAAGGTTGATCCTTCGACAAAGCTTGCAATAACGAATGCTGTTTACTTCAAGGGTGACTGGGTCAAGAAGTTCTCTAAAGCTGGACTGATGGACTTCCACACACCTTCGGGCGTTAAAAAAGTCAAGTCGATGGAGGCTTTATCTCACTACCAGTACTCAGAATACGATGGCTTTAAGGCCGTGGAGATCCCGTACAGAGGAGATTTCAGCATGCTTGTTGTGATGGCAAACAGCTCGAAGAAGCTGAACGAGCTCAACTACTCCACCTTCGAGGGAATAATCTCTCACGAAAAAGCTGAGTACGTTAAGGTTTACATGCCGAAGTTCGAACTCAGCACCCAATACGACCTGAGAGGAGTTATGGAAAAGCTTGGAATGAAGCTTGCCTTCACACCTCAAGCGAACTTCTCGGGCATATCTGACGAGAAGCTGTGCGTTGGACAGGCAGTTCACAAAGCATATGTGAAAGTTGACGAGAACGGAACCGTTGCAGCAGCTGCTACTTACATAGGGGTCGTGTCAACTGCGTTACCTCCACAGCACTATGTGGTGTTCAAGGTTGACAAACCGTTCTGCTTCTTCATACTGGAGAACGTTGGCGGTAAAAAGCTCGTGTTGTTCGCTGGCAGGGTTTTGAATCCCAGCTAAAAATCTATTTATTTTTTTGTTATTAATTTTTTTATTATATTATTTCAAGTTTGCTCTATATCGTAATCTATGTTAAAGCAAACGAGTTGGGGAAAACCAAACGGCGCACACAACTTATAAATCGAATACTCGACCGAGCTGTTATGGTGAGGGTTGTAGCTACCGGAACTTTCGACATAATTCACCCAGGACACATAACGTTCCTCAGAGAAGCAAAAAAGCTTGGAGACGAGTTGATAGTAATAGTCGCGAGAGAAAAGAACGTCAGACACAAGCCCAAACCAATAATACCTGAAGAGCAGAGGAGGAGAGTCGTTGAGGGGATAAAGTACGTCGATAAAGCAATTCTTGGGGACGAGGAGGACATGTTCAAGCCCATAATGGAGCTCAAGCCGGACATAATTGCTCTCGGCTACGACCAGCACTTCGACGAGAAGTGGCTGGAGGAAGAGTTAAGGAAGAGGGGAATAAACGCCAAAGTCGTCAGGATAACCGCTAAAGAGGAATGCGAGTTCTGCTCTTCAAAGAAAATAATAAAGAGGATTGCTGAGGTTGCGAAGAAGAGGGTTGAGGAGTTCGAGAGAGAAAAAGCTAAAGTTGAAAGCCTGAGCTGGGAATAGGAGGTGTTCGCATTGGATATAGAGGACATGCTGATGATTCCTGGACCCGTGCAGCTTCACGGGAGGATAGTAAGGGCAATGGCAAGGCAGATGATAGGGCATAGAGGCAAAAAGTTCAGCGAGATAATGGCTTACTGTGTTGAAGGCCTCAAAAAGCTGTTCGGCACGAAGGAGGACGTTTACGTAATCTCCGGCTCTGGAACGGCTGGGCTTGAGGCTGCGATAGCTTCCTTTTCTGGCGTAAAGAGGATAACCTGCGTGGACAACGGCAAGTTTGGCGATAGGCTCGGTAGAATTGCCTCTCGCTACACTGAAACTGATGTCGTCAGGTTCGAGTGGGGGAAGCCAATAGAGCTTGAGGCTGTCGAGAAAAGCCTTGCAGAGGGGAGCGAGGCTTTGGCTTTCGTCCACAACGAAACATCAACTGCTATGCTCAACCCGGCCAAAGAGCTCGCGAAGCTCGCCAAGAAGTACGACTGCTTGGTGATAATGGACGCGATAACGAGCGCTGGCGGCGATGAGGTTAGGATGGACGAGTGGGGGATAGACGTTGCGATAGTCGGCTCTCAGAAGTGTCTTGGCATACCTCCTGGATTGGCTGCTGTTGCAGTTTCTGAGAGAGCGTGGGACTACTACAATGAGAAGTGCCCATTCTACTTAGATCTCGCTGCTTACAGGAAGAAGGCTAAGGATAATCAAACGCCCTACACTCCTGCAGTGTCTCTGTTCTTCGCTCTTGAGGAAGCAATAAGGATCATAGAGGAGGAGGGACTCGAGAACAGGATAAGGAGGCACAGAATTCTCTCAAAGGCCGTTAGAGCATGGGCTGGAGAGGCTGGTTTGGAGCTATTCCCCGAGCCGAACGAGATAAGCAGCTACTCGAATACAGTTACTGCGATAAAGCTGCCCGAGGGCGTTGGTGACAAGGATCTGAGAGGGACTCTGCTCAACGAGTACGGTATAACAGTTTCGGGAGGACAGGAGCACCTGAAGGGCAAGATATTCAGGATAGGGAACATGGGCAACGTTGGCAAGAGGGAGATAGTTGCAACTCTCGCCGCTATA